>NZ_JBIAUE010000016.1:0-209274 GCF_042892615.1 Streptomyces sp. NPDC001750
CTCGTACTGGATGTACTTGGGATTTCGGCCGGTGCGGCGAGAGGGCGTGCCGGGCGTCGCGACGGGGCGAACGTTGCCTGATGCGGCACTAGTTCCCCGCCTCCGTCGAGGAGGGCCGCACCAGGACCGGCCCGCGGCACCCCGCTGCGGGCCGGACCGGGGAGGTGCCGCGGCCTCGCCCACGCCCCCGACGGCGCCGGGACGCGCGGGCGTCTCCTCCGACACCGTCGGTGTCTTCGAGCCGGGCCCCGTCCTCGCGACACCTTCGTACGGCGGGCGACGGTTCGACGACAGGGCCGGCCCTTGGAGGTCGCGCGCGCAGGTGGGGCGGCGCCGCGTGCCGATGGGCGGCGCGAGCCCGCTCCCTATCGGTCCCCAGGTCGTTAGCCTGACCGGATGCCGGAAACCGAAGCCGAGACCGACTTCCTGGCCGAGGGGCGCCGTGCGGCGATCCGCCCCTACCGCCGGGCGGATGCCGAAGAGTTCACCACCCGCGCGCGGGAGAGCCGGGACCTGCACCGTCCCTGGCTCTTCCCGCCCCTCGACGCCGACGCGTACGACGCGTACGCCGGACGGCTGATCGACGACCCCACGAAGGCCGGCTTCCTGGTCTGCCGACGCGAAGGCGAGGACGGACGCCGCCCCGGCGCGATCGCCGGATTCATCAACATCAACAACATCGTGCGCGGCGGGTTCCGCTGCGGCGCACTCGGGTACGGCGCCTTCGCCCACGCAGCGGGGCGGGGCCTGATGGGCGAGGGGCTGGAACTGGTCCTGCGCCACGCCTTCGGCCCGCTGGGCCTGCACCGCCTCGAAGCCAACATCCAGCCGGGCAACGAGGCGTCCCTGGCGCTCGTCCGGCGCGCCGGATTCCGCCTCGAAGGGTTCTCGCCGGACTTCCTCCTCATCGACGGGGCCTGGCGCGACCACGAGCGGTGGGCGATCACGGCCGGGATGCCTCGGCGCCCGGCGGGCTGACCGGGCACCACCCCGGGCCCGCCGCCGACCCGCTCCACCGGCCGAACGGATTGGGGAAGTCTTTGCCCGTGGCCGGATCGCAGCGCCACCGGGGCCCCGCGAGGCCGTATTCCCCGGGCCGCGGAGCACGGAAATCCGTATAGGAACGGGAAAGCGGCGGCCGAAAGCGTGAGGGATCGGACCCGTCGGCGCGACACCCGTGTTGACCGCATGCGGCCGGAGGCGGAGCCTCGTCATATAGCTGCTCAATACAACTGGTTTGCAACCGGTTCTGCCGGGCCCTCGCCCACGGCACGCCGCCCCCGCCGGGGCGACCCGTGCGTACGACCGCTTCCCGGCCGGGACCTCATCGGGAGGACGCGTATGTGTGGCATCGCAGGCTGGGTCTCCTACGACCGTGATCTCCGGGCATCCGAGGAGGCCGCGACGCTCGACGCGATGACGGAGACGATGGCCTGCCGGGGCCCGGACGACCGGGGGACCTGGACCGACGGGCACGCGGGGCTCGGGCACCGCCGGCTCGCGATCATCGACCTGCCGGGCGGACGCCAGCCCATGTCCGTCTCCACGCCCGAGGGGGACCTCGCCCTCGTCTACTCCGGCGAGGCGTACAACTTCACCGAACTCCGCGGCGAGCTGACCGGCCGCGGGCACCGGTTCACCACCGACTCGGACACCGAGGTCGTGCTGCACGGCTACCTGGAGTGGGGCGAGGCCGTCGCCGAACACCTCAACGGCATGTACGCCTTCGCCGTCTGGGACGGCCGTCACGACAAGCTCGTCATGATCCGCGACCGGATGGGCGTCAAGCCGTTCTACTACTGGCCGACGCCCGACGGAGTGCTGTTCGGCTCGGAGCCCAAGGCCATTCTGGCCAACCCGCTGGCCCGGCCCCGGGTGACCCTCGACGGGCTCCGTGAACTGTTCAGCCTCGTCAAGACCCCCGGGCACGCCGTGTGGGACGGCATGCGCGAGGTGGAGCCCGGCACGGTCGTCACCGTGGACCGCAACGGCCTGCGCCGACGCGTCTACTGGCGGCTGGAGACCCGTGCGCACCACGACGACCGCGACACCACCATCACCACCGTGCGCTCGCTGCTCGACGACATCGTGGGCCGCCAGTTGGTCTCCGACGTACCCCGCTGCGTCCTGCTCTCCGGCGGCCTCGACTCGTCCGCGGTCACCGCCCTCGCCGCCCGGCGGCTCGCCGAGAGCGGCGAGAAGGTCCGCACGTTCGCCGTCGACTTCGTCGGACGCACCGAACACTTCGTCGCCGACGCGCTGCGCACCACCCCCGACACCCCGTTCGTGCACGACGTGGCCCGGCAGGCGGGCACCCTCCACCGCGACATCGTGCTCGACCCGGACACCCTCGCCGACCCCGACGTACGCGCCCGGGTGATCCGCGCCCGCGACCTGCCGATGGGCCTGGGGGACATGGACTCCTCGCTCTACCTGCTCTTCCGGGCCATCCGCGAGCACTCGACCGTCGCACTGTCCGGCGAGTCCGCCGACGAGGTCTTCGGCGGCTACCTCCAGTTCTTCGACGAGGAGGCCCGCCGCGCCGACACCTTCCCCTGGCTGGTCCACTACGGCGAGCACTTCGGCGAGGACGCGGACATGCTCCGCGACGACGTGCACCGGGCCCTCCGCCTCGGGCCGTACATCCGCGACTCCTACGAGACCGCCGTCGCCGGCATCGAACGGCTCACCGGCGAGAGCGACTTCGAGTACCGCATGCGACGGATCTGCCACCTCCACCTGACCCGGTTCGTGCGTGTCCTGCTCGACCGCAAGGACCGGGCCAGCATGGCCGTCGGCCTGGAGGTCCGGGTGCCGTTCTGCGACCACCGGCTCGTCGAGTACGTCTACAACACACCCTGGGCGCTGAAGTCCTTCGACGGCCGAGAGAAGAGCCTGCTGCGCGAAGCTGTCGCGGACGTCCTGCCCCGGTCCGTGTACGAACGGACCAAGAGCCCCTACCCGTCGACGCAGGACCCGAAGTACGCCGTCGCCCTCCAGGAACACGCCCGCGACCTGCTCGCGCAACCGGACCACCGGGTCTTCGAGCTCATCGACCGCGACCGGCTGAGCAAGGCGGCCGACGAACACGCCGCCCCCCAGGTCACCGGAGCGTCCCGGCGCGGCCTGGAACGCACCCTGGACCTGGCGACGTGGCTGGACATGTACCGGCCGGAGGTGGACCTCAGCTGAGCCGTTCACCGGCGGCGGGGCGCCCGGCCGCCCCGTCCGACCGCCGCCCCTTGTAATTGACCTTCATGGTGTCCATGTCCGTCGCGGTGGAACGGAGTTCGCCGTGGCCGTACCCCAGTTCCCTCAACCGGGTCTCGGCGCGGTCCTCGGCGATCGCGGACGCCATCTCCTCGCCGTCCGCGGCATCCGACACGACCACGAAGCGCATGCTGAAGTGCTTGAGCACCCGGTCGTACGACAGCGAACCCGCCTCGGTGAACTGCATCGCGTCCAGCCCGTGCCGGTCCACCTCGGACAGGAGGCGGGCGCGTGCCTCCTCCGTCAGGCCCTGCCAGGTGCCGCGCACGATCACTCGGTAGGTGTGCTGGGTGCTCATCGTGGTTCCCGCTCCGTCTTCCGTACATGAAGAGCTTCCGCTCATGAACGGCCAAGGGTACGGAGACGGGGTGCGGTGCACTACGGAATTCGTGGGGCCGCCCCCGGGGAGGGGGAGGGGCGGTGGCTCGGTCCGTGGCGGGGCCGTGAACTTCCGGTCTTTTCCCGAGCCGGGCGGCGGAGCCCTGGTCGGGCCGCCGTCCAGCGTGTTCCATGGTCGACGGGGGCGCCCGGACCAGCGGCGGCCCGCGTGAAGGAGCGAGGTTGCCTTGGCCACGACCGTACGACGTGCCGTACTGACTCTGCCCGCCGCACCGCTGGGCCCGGAGAACCCGTTGCCCGCGTTGCGTCCGCTCGACGAGACACACGTCGTCGACCAACGGGTCCGGGCCGGCCTGCCGGGCGACATGGCGCGCCAGGTCGGCTACGATCCACTGTCCACCGTGCTTCCGGTGCGCCTTCTCGACGGGTACGGACGCGAGCGCGTCCCCACCGCGCTGGACGCGATCGTCATCGAGAACGACCGGCTGAAGGCCACCCTGCTGCCCGGGTTCGGCGGCCGCGTCCACTCCCTCCACCACAAGCCGACCGGCCGCGATCTCCTGTACACCAACCCGGTGCTGCAGCCGGCGGACTTCGCGCTCAACGGTGCCTGGTTCTCCGGCGGCATCGAATGGAACATCGGGGCCACCGGCCACACCACCCTGTCCTGCGCACCGGTGCACGCCGCCCGTGTGCCCGCGCCCGACGGCGGGGACATGATCCGGCTCTGGGAGTGGGAACGGCTGCGCGACCTCCCGTTCCAGGTGGACCTGTGGCTGCCGGAGGACTCCGACTTCCTCCATGTCGGGGTGCGGATACGCAACCCGCACGAGCACACCGCACCCGTCTACTGGTGGTCCAACATCGCCGTTCCCGAGGGCGAACGCACCCGCGTCCTGGCCCCGGCCGACGAGGCGTGGCACTTCGGCTACGAGCGGGCCCTGACCCGCGTCCCGGTTCCGGTGTCCGGTTCCGTCGACCGCACGTACCCGCTGCGGAGCGACTTCCCCGCCGACTACTTCTACGAGGTGCCCGACGGCGCACGCCGCTGGATCGCCTCCCTCGACGAGCACGGGCACGGTCTCGTCCAGACGTCGACCGACCTGCTGAGGGGCCGGAAGCTGTTCCTCTGGGGCAGCGGCCCCGGCGGGCGGCGCTGGCAGGAATGGCTCACCGAGCCCGGCACCACGGGCTACGCCGAGATCCAGGCCGGTCTCGCCCGGACCCAGCTGGAGCACGTACCCCTCGAACCGGGCGCCGAGTTCAGCTGGCTGGAGTCCTACGGGCCGCTGTCCGCCGACCCGGAGGCGGTGCACGGCGACGACTGGGCGCAGGCCCGTGCCGAGACCGAGCGGCGGCTCGCCGAGGCGCTGCCGCGCGCCGATGCCGAGGCCGCGTACACCGCGTGGCTCCGCTGCGCCGACACCGAGCCCGGCGAATCGCTCGCCATCGGTTCCGGGTGGGGCGCCCTGGAGGTCCGGCGCGGCGGATACCGACTGCCGGGCACTCCGTTCGTGGAATCGACCCTTGGTGAGCAGCAGGAACCCTGGCTGGAGCTGCTCGACCGGGGCAGTCTCCCCGCGGCTCGCCGGGCGGCCCCGCCCGGCCCCTCGCTGGTCTCGCGGCACTGGCGCGACATGCTGGAGACGGCCCCCGCCGATCCGCTCACCGAATACCACCTCGGTGTCGCCCAGTGGCACGCCGGTGACCGTGCCCAGGCGGTCCGCAGCTGGGAACGGGGGCTCGTCCGTGCCGCGTCCCGCTGGCCGCTGCTGCGCTGCCTCGCCGTGGCCGCGGGGGAGAGCGGGCAGCGAGAACGGGCCGCCGGACTCTACGTGGAGGCGTTCGACGACCTGGGCGCGGAGCGTCCGGGCGGCGGTGACGGCGTCGGCAACGGCGATGCCGGTGGCCACGGCGGTGACGGCGTCGGTGGTGAGGCCCGGACGGCCGCCGTGACGGCGCTCGGCCGCGAGGCGATCGAGGCACTGCTGGCGGCGGAGCGTCCCGAGGCGGCCCGGGAGGTATGGGCCGGGCTGCCCCCGGAGGTCCGCGGTCGCGGGCGCTTCCGCCTGCTGGAGGCCCGGCTGCTGATCGCCGAGGGCGACCGTACCGCCGCCCGGGCAGTCTTCGACGAGGGCTTCGAGGTCGCCGATCTCCGGGAGGGGGCGGAGATCCTGGACGAGGTGTGGGCCGCGGTCACCGACGAGGAACTGCCGGACCGGCACGACTACCGGATGCGTCCCAGGACGTGACGGCTTCTCGGGACCTGATGCGCCCCGGGACGTGCCGCCTGCCAGGACATCAGGCGTCCCAGGGCTCGAGGTGCTCGAGGTGGGGGACCGCCTGGTACGAGCCGCCGGGACGGGCATGGACCCGGTGGCTTCCGGCTCGGCGGTGTCCGGTCCGGCGGTTGTGGGCCCGGTGTTCTCCGGGCCCGTGGGCGGCTTTTGGCCCCGTCGGGTGGGGCCGGTGGTCGTGGCGCGGGGCGAGCGCCGCTCAGGCGCCCGCGTTCCGGTCGACGTACTCGAAGACGGAGCCGTCCGGATGCACGGCGATCAGGTTGCGGCCCACCGGTGTGGGCACCGGACCCGCGATGACCCGCGCACCGACCCGGGTGAGGGAGGCATGGGCCGCGTCGACATCCTTGACCGCGATCGTCGCCGTGACCTTGCGCAGGATCTCCAGTTCGGACTCGGGTCCGCTCATCAGCAGAAAGCAGCTGATCGCGGCGACCGACACCCCGCCGCGCTCGAAGCGCAGCGCGGAACTGTCCGTGAGGTCCTCGTAGAAGGCCACCGCGGCCTCCAGGTCGTCGACGCAGATACGCAGCGTGGTTCCCAGAATGTCCATGCGGGACAGGGTAGTTGGCGGATATCAGGCCCGGCAGAGGATCTCGCCGTGCGGGACCATGAACCAGGCGTCGTCCCGTTCTCCCCACGTCCGCCAGGCCGAGGCGATGGCGGTCAGTTCCCCGGCGTCGGCGTGACCGCCCGCCACGGCCGACTCCGCGTAGGCCGAGCCGACCGTGCGCTCCGCCCACAGGCCGCTCCACCACGCGCGGCTCTCCGGGGTGGCGAAGCACCAGGCGGCGGCGGTCGGAACGATGTCGGTGAAACCGGCCTTCCGGGCCCAGGAGAGCAGCCGGCGGCCCGCGTCCGGCTCCCCGCCGTTGGCGCGGGCGACCCGGCCGTACAACTCCTGCCAGGCGTCCAGACCGGGGACCTCGGGATACCAGCTCATGGCCGCGTAGTCGCTGTCGCGGGCCGCGACGATGCCCCCGGGCCGACAGACCCGTCGCATCTCGCGCAGGGCCCGCACCGGGTCGGTCACGTGCTGGAGCACCTGGTGGGCGTGGACGATGTCGAAGGAGTCGTCGGGGAAGTCCAGTGCGTGCACATCGGCGGTCGCGAACTCGATCCCATCCAGGCCGCGTTCGGCGGCGACCTCGGCAGCCCGGTCCAGGACCTCCCGACTGGTGTCGACCGCGGTCACCCGGCCGGGAGCGACCAGCGCGGCGAGATCGGCGGTGATGGTGCCGGGCCCGCAGCCGACGTCCAGCACGGTCATGCCGGGGCGGAGTTCGCCGACGAGGTACGCCGCGGAATTCGCGGCCGTACGCCAGCGGTGCGAGCGCAGGACGGACTCGTGGTGGCCGTGTGTGTAGACGGCGGACCGCTTCTCCATGGCGTGGTTCCTTCCTTGGGACGCGAAGCGCGAAGCGCGGTGCCCCGGAGCGGGCCGCGCGCAGAGCGGCCGGCGGCGAGGCCCCCGTGATGACACCGTACGCGCATGGATCGCATTATGAGATGGGTGTCTCGCCATATGGTCAAAGGGTGATGCTGTCGTGGGCTGCCCTTCCGTTCGACGGCCCGGGTCGCGGATGCCTCACCGCTTCGGGGCGGGGCAGTACACCGTCAGCGCCTCGGGCAGCTTGTCGATCGTCAACTCGCCCCGCGCATACCCGACTTCGCCGTCGTATGCGTAGGGTGTGCCGGGAGCCAGGCCCGAGACCCGTACTTTCCGGCGCCGCCGTGCCGCGTGGACGGGCGAACGGGTGAGCGGCCCGGCGACGGCCGCCGCGAGCAGGCGCAGGCCGGGGGCGCGTCCCGCGTGCACCATCCGTACGTCCAGCAGACCGTCCGCGAGACCGTGACGACGGCCCGGCGCCGGGCCGACCCGCTGGAACAGGCCGTTGCCCACGAACAGCAGCCACAACGGGCGCCGCCGCCCGTCCACCTCCGCCTCCAGCGGGCGGTCACCGCGCAATGCCCGCCATGCCGCGAGCAGACCCGCAGGCCAGGCGCCGATCCGGGGAGCCCAGTATTCGCGGGTCCGCACCAGCTCCGGATAGACGCCGAGGCTGAAGGCGTTGAGGAAGTATCCGTACGCGTCGACGGTTTCGCCCGGCCCGAACGGCCTATGGGGTTCGTGGGGACTGCCCGGGGCGACCGGTTCGCTCGGGCCTTCCGGGCCTTCCGGGCCGTTCGGCCCCGGTCGGAAGCGGCCGATGTCGACCTGTACCGCGTCACCCGTGGTCAGGGCGGTGCGGACATCGTCCACCGTCTCGATGCCCAGGTCGTGGGCGAAGTGGTTCAGCGTCCCCCCGGGGAACACCGCCAGCGGCACCCCGTGCGCGCGGGCCACGGCGGCCGCCGCGTTGACCGTGCCGTCCCCGCCGCAGACTCCGAGCGCCCTGCCCCGTCCGGCCGCCCTCTCCAGCTCGGCGCGGAGGTCGTCGGGCGCGCATCCCACCACCTCGGCATCGGGCAGTGCGGCGCGCACCAGTGATGCGGCCGTCGCCGCGGTTCCTGACTGCTCGTTGACCACGACGACCAGGCCCCCGCCGTCCGGCAGCGCCGGTGCGCGACCGGGCGTGCGGCTCGGTGCCGGGAACCGCGCGCGCGTCGGAACGACCCCGCGCAGCGCCAGCGCCGCCCCCACCCCGAGCGCCGCACCGGCCAGTACATCACTCGGGTAGTGGACCCCGGTGTACACGCGGGAGGCGGCGACGGAGAGCGCGAGCGGCGCCACGACCGCGCCCCACCCCCGCGATTCCAGGGCCACGCCCGTGGCGAAGGCCGCCGCCGACGCCGAGTGCCCGGAGGGGAAGGACGTGGTGAACGGCTGACGACTGAGCTGCCGAACCACCGGAACGGCGTCCAGCAGCGGACGCTCCCTGCGCACGGCCCGCTTGCCGAGCGTGTTGGTCACGGCGGACGCCACGGCCAGCGAGGCGACCCCGCGCAGCGCGGCCCGCCGTGCCCGGGCGCCGCCGCCCAGCGCGGCCAGGCCCGCCGCGACACCGAACCAGAGGAGTCCGTGGTCGGCGCAGCGGCTCAGCCGGGGCAGTACCGGTTCGGCACCCGGCCAGGTCCGGTGCGCCAGGCTCCTGAACACGGCGAGATCGCCGCGGCGGAGCCAGGCACGCGGTGCGACGGACGGAGAAACGCCGAACGGCGTACGCGGTGAGTGCATGGGACTGCGGATACCCCGATCGGCCGTGTGACACCTCGTCCGACCGCGCGGAACCACCGGGCCGTGTGCGACACGTTCCGCCGTCCGCCCGCACGGCCCCGCATGTGTGCCGTTCGGGTGTCCGCCGACGGCGCCACGTGTGCGGGGTGCGGGCCGCGGCCCTTACCCTGTGGTCGTGATTCCGGCCCGTGGCCGGACTCTCCGTGACCGCAGCCGCGATCCGCCGGACCGGGCGCGGGGCCGACGGGCCCCGGCCCGGACGCCGCGGGACTGCGGCGCGGTCGGACCCCACAAGGGGCAGACTCCACAAGGGGCAGACATGAGTTCCGCGCGCCTGGACGTGGCCGTATCCGAGAACGCCGAGCTGGGCGAGGGCCCGACCTGGGACCCGGCCGCCGGCCGGCTGATCTGGGTCGACATCCTCGCCGCCCGCGTACACACCTACGACCCGGTGACCGGCCACCGCACGGTGCGGACCACCGAACAGCACGTCGGCGCGGCCAAACCGCGCGTGGGCGGGGGGCTCGTGGTCAACTTGCGCGACGGCATCGGCCTGTACGACCCGGACGGCGCGTTCCGTTGGCTGGTCCACGACCCCGAGCCCGGGCGCCGGGGCAACGACGCGGCGGTCGCGCCCGACGGGGCGCTGTGGGCGGGCACCATGCGCTACGACGAGACCGAGATCGGCGGCAGCCTCGCCCGCGTCGCGCCGGACGGCGGGGTCACCCCGGTGCTGCCCGTGGTGGCGTGCAGCAACGGCATCGGCTGGAGCCCGGACGAGCGGCTGATGTACTACGTCGACACGCCCACCCGCCGTGTCGACGTCTTCGACTTCGACGGCGAGAACGCCGTGAACCGGCGTCCGTTCGCCACGATCGAGGAGGGCGCGGGCTTCCCCGACGGCCTGACCGTCGACGCGGACGGCGCCGTCTGGGTCGCTCTGTGGGACGGCGCGGCGGTGCGCCGCTACACGCCCGACGGTTCGCTGGACCGGATCGTCGAGCTGCCCGTGAGGCGTCCGACCGCCTGTGCCTTCGGCGGTACGGATCTGCGCGACCTCTACATCTCCTCGGCGCGCGTCGGACTGGACGCCCCGCATCCGCTGTCCGGCTCGCTGCTGGTGGTGCCGGACGCGGGGCAGGGCATGCCGGGGACGCCCTTCGCCGGCTGACCGCCGTCCGGGCAGGAGCCCGCGCCGCGGAACGGCGGCCGGCCAGGGCCCGGCCGAACCGCGCCGGGACCTCGGCTTCCGGCCGCCGGGCCCCGCTGGGCGGGCGGGTCCCGGCGAACCCTCGTATAAAGGCCCTGGGCGTGACATACGGCGGGCACGGCGACGGGGCGGCGGCGAAGGAGGCCCGGATGGCGCGGGAGCGGACCGAGCACACCGAGGAAACCGAGCACACGGAGCGCACCGAGGACGAGAAGCACATCGACGAAGCGGAGCGCACCGAGGAGGCGGAGCGTACGGGCAGGGACGACCGGAGCGGACCGGCGGGGCGCGGGGGTGGTACCCGTTCCGTCCGGGGCGACCACGGTCCCGTCCGCTACGGGCCGCCCGCCCCCGACCCCGGACTGCCCGTGCTGCCCGAACTGGCCGAGGTGCTCGCCGCTGCGGCCGACCGCGGCGCGCCCGAACCGACCGGTGGGGGCGATGTCCTGCGCCGCGCCGCCACCGCCTATTGGGCCCGACGCGGTCTGCACGGCGGCCCGGAGCACATCGCCGCCGCGCCGGGAGCCTCGCCGCTGCTGCTCGCGCTGATCGCCGCGCACGGCGGCGACATCCTGCTGCCGCGTCCCTGCACCGCCACCTGGATCCCGCAGGCCCGGTTGCTGGACAGCCCCGCCTACCAGGTGCCGACACCGGCCGAGTGCGGCGGCGTGCCCGATCCGTACGCGCTGCTGGAGACCATCCGCAGGGTGCGCGCGGAGGGCGGCAGGCCCCGGCTGCTGCTGGTCTCCGTCGTCGACGATCCGACCGCGACCGTGGCCCCGCCGGAACTCGTGCGCGAGGCGTGCGAGGCGGCGGTCGCCGAAGGGCTGCACATCGTCAGCGACGAGACCTGGCGCGACACCCTGCACCGGCCGCACGACACGGTCCTGCTCAGTCCGGCGGAGATGTGCCCGGACGACGTCACGGTCCTCTGCGATCTCGCCGGTGCGCTGACCCCCTCGGCCTGGCCGGTCGCGATCGCCCGGTTCCCGGACACCGGGCGGGGGGCGGTGCACCATGCCCGTACGCTCGACGTCCTCACCGCGCTGGGCGCGCTCGTCGCGGTCCCCGTGGCCGCTGCCGCCGCCCACGCGCTGCTGGGGCCGGACGCCGTCGCCGACCGGGTACGCAGGTCCGCGACGCTGCATGCGCGGATCGCGGGGGCGGCCCATCGCGCGGTCCTCGCGTCGGGCGCGCTCGCCAGGCCCCCGCAGGCGGGACGCCACCTCTACGCCGATCTGGGGCCGCTCAGGTCCGGGCTGGCCGCCCGGGGGGTGACGGATTCCCTGGAGCTGGAGGAGTACCTGACGGAGCGTCTCGGGACACCGACACCCGGCGGCCACCGGTTCGGCGACGATCTGGCGGCCCTGCGCGTACGCCTGGGCACCGGGACGCTGGTCGGCACGACCCCCGAACAGCAGCTGGAGTCCCTCGCCGCCGAACGACCCCTGGAACTACCGCATGTGGCCGGGGCCCTCGGGCGCTTCGAAGCTGCCCTCGCGGACCTTCGCTGACGGAACCGGACGGCTCCCCCATACCCGTTCAGCGGCGTCACTGCCCGGACCGGCAGTGTCCCGAGCCCGGACCGGCAGTGTCCCGAGCCCGGACCGGCTCCTTCCCGAGCCCGCGCCGGCTCCGTCCAGTGCCCGGACCGGGCTCCGGTCAGCGCCCGTGCAGCGGCCGGATCGGGACCGTGTTCAGTGGCCGAACCGGGCCCGTATCCGGCGCCACGCCGCCGGGCCGCCGCTGACCAGCAGCGTCAGACCCACCGCCGCTACCACCCCCTGCCACGGTTCGGGGAACAGCGAGCCGCCCAGCACACCGATCAGCTGGTACGTCGCGGCCCACGCCAGACAGGCCGGCACGTCCCCGCGCGCGAACCGGTGCAACGGCATCCGGCTCAGCAGGCAGGCCAGCATCACGGGAATCCGCCCCGCCGGTATCAGCCGCGACAGCACGAGCACCATCGCCCCGTGCTCGTCCAGCTTCCGCCGTGCCTGCTCCAGCCGTTCCGGAGCAGCCTGGTCGCTGATGGTCCGGAGCCACTTCGAACCGTTCCTCGACCGCACCCCGCGCCGGCCGAGCCAGTACAGACAGATGTCGCCGACGAATGCCGCCGTCGCCGCCACCGCGAACACCACCAGCAGCGCGAACGGCGACGACTGATGCAGCGCCACCACCGCCGCCGAGCTGACCAACGCGCCCGTCGGCACCACCGGCACCAACGAGCCCAGCGTCACCAGCAGGAACAACGAGGGGTAGCCCACCGCCTGCTGCGTCGACTCCGGGGGGAGCTGTCGCACGACCTCCTGGATCACCTGGTGGCCCCCGGCCGCATCCGCTCGCCGTGGGAGAGCCGGTGCGTGGCCACCTCCGGTGCCAGCACCGCCGCCTTGCGGACGAACTCGTCGCCCGGCGAGTGGAACTCGTGCGGCCGGACGCCGTCCAGCCCGATCGGCCAGTACGTGCCGTAGTGCACCGGTACGGCTGCCCGGGGCGCCAGCCGGGCCAGCGCCTGCGCCGCCCGCCCCGCGTCCAGATGGCCGTGGCCCAGATACGGGCCCCAGCCGCCCACAGGCAGCAGTGCCACGTCCACCGGCCCGACGATCCTGGCCATGTCGTCGAAGAGGCCGGTGTCGCCCGCGAAGTACGTCCGGGCCTCGCCCTCGATCACATAGCCGAGCGCGGGGGAGCGGTGCGGCCCCATGGGCAGGCGCCTGCCGTCGTGCAGCGAGGGAACCACGCGGATGCGCACCCCGTCCGTCCCGCCGAACCGGACCTCGTCGCCGGGGGCCACCTCGGTGACCCGCAGCGCGCGAGCCGAGCTCAGCCGGCGCAGCCCCGGCACGGTGCGCAGCGCGCCCACCGGCACCACCAGTCGGCTGCCCGCCGCGAGCCGGGCCAGCGACGGCAGGTGGAGGTGGTCGGAGTGGAGATGCGAGACGAGCACGACATCGGCGACCGCGGCCTCCGGGCCGGGCAGCTCGCCGCGACGCCGACGCAGATGGGCCAGGCGTCTTACGAACAGCGGATCGGTGAGCACGCGCACCCCGGAATCCTCGATCGTGCAGGTGGCATGGCCCCACCAAGTGACTTCCACCGGCACGCGGCACCTCCTCGTTCCCCGTCTTCTCGTCCGGCTCCGGCAACCGAGCCTAATGCCGTGACCGGATCGGGTGTCTGGGCTCCGTCCGTTGACGCACCTCCGGGCGGCACCGCGGACCGAGGGGTGCGCCGTGCACAGAGGAGTGCCCCGCACCGGGTGTGTGCCGGGTACGAGGCGCGGGCCCCGCATCGGGCGTGTGCGCCGGGTACGGGGCGTGGTCCACGCATTGGGCGTGTGCGCCGTGGCGTACACCTGGGCCACCCGCACGACCCTTCCCGCCGCCCCGTGTGCGCCCTCGCCGCCGGGCCCGCTCCGGCGTGCGCGGGCGCACCGCCGTTCTGCGCTGTGCAACGCGCTCCTCCCGTCCCGACATGCGCCTTTTTGCAGGGGAGAGGGAGGGGTAGGGTCGCCCGTACGCCTAGCACGGGGGAACGGTCTTGGGGGACGCAGTGGACGTACGGGTGGCGGCGATCGCCAGTCTCACACCGCTCGAAGAACTCGACAGCGATCCGTTCCTCGTGGACACCCGTAGCCAGCACGACATGTGCGCCCGCTGGGCCGCGGACAAGGGATACGTCGTCACCCGCCAGCTCCGCTTCTACGGACTGCGCCCCGATCACCACGCACTGTGGAGCGATGTCGAGAGCGGCGATGTCGAGGTGTTCGTCGCCGCCAACGACCGGGTGCTGGAACGGGCCCTCACGTCGGTCGCGGAGTTCGCCGCGGAGTGCGCGCGGCGCGGCGTGCGCCTGGAGATCGCCGGGCTGGACGAGCCGCCGTACAACGCCGGCACGAAGGCGAGCGTGCACCGCAGGCTCTCCATGCCCACCGCCGGTTACGACGGCCGCTGACGCACTCCGCCTCCACTGCCGCCTCTGCTTCTTCCTCCGCCCCCGGGCCCAGCCCCCGCCCTCGTCCCGGCCCCGTCCCTTCCGCGGCTTGCCGTCGGGCTGTGACAGGCTGGGGGACAGGGTCCGCAGCGGCGGGGCCCGGACGTGAGGTGGTCGAGGCGTGGGTGACGGGCGATGGCGAACGGCCGGCAACGCCCTGATGCGAGTGGCCGTGGTGTGGGCGGTCTCCACGCTCACGATGCTGGTGCTCGCCGGGGTACTGCCGGACTTCCGGCTCCAGTCGGACGACGGCGACAGCATCACCAAGACCGCGTTCACCGCGGCCTGGGGCGCCGGAGCGTTCGGCCTGCTCTCCGCACTCGTCTGGCCGCTCCTGGTGCGGGCACTGCTGATCGTGCCCGCACTCGTCCTCGGACTGCTCGTCTTCTTTCTGAACGGTTCGCTGCTGCTGGTCGCCCTGCGGCTCATACCGGACGGGCGCGGCGCCGCCGACCCGCAGACCGCGGTCGTCGTCGCGGCCGTGATGTCCGCCGTCGCCTCGGCCACGTCCACGGCGCTCGCCGTCCGCGACGACAACGCCTACCGGCGGCGCCTGTCCCGGCTCGCCGACCGCCGACGCCGCCGCAGCGGGCACGACCACGGCCGCTGCGGGCCGCCGGGCATCGTGTTCATCCAGCTCGACGGCGTTGGCCACGACATCCTCGCCAGGGCGGCGGACACCGGTCTGATGCCGACCGTCGCGCGGTGGCTCACGGACGACGGGAGCCACCGGCTCACCTCCTGGCGCACCGACTGGTCCAGCCAGACCGGAGCCAGCCAGCTCGGCATCCTGCACGGCAGCAACCACGACGTCCCCGCCTTTCGCTGGTACGAGAAGGAGACCGGCGACGTCATGGTCTCCAGCCGGCCCGCGAGCGCTCTCGAACTCCAGCGCAGGGCCGTCGCCCGCACCCGTGACGGAGGGCTGCTCACCGTCGACGGCGCCAGCCGCGGCAACCTCTTCAGCGGCGGCGCCGACCAACTGGCGCTCGTCCTGTCCATGGCGGCCAGGC
Source organism: Streptomyces sp. NPDC001750 (assembly GCF_042892615.1). Taxonomy (NCBI): domain Bacteria; kingdom Bacillati; phylum Actinomycetota; class Actinomycetes; order Kitasatosporales; family Streptomycetaceae; genus Streptomyces; species Streptomyces sp. NPDC001750. The sequence goes on from NZ_JBIAUE010000016.1 coordinate 15,304, forward strand.
GCGGCAAGGGCCGCCGTTCCCGGGCCGGCTACTTCGCCTATTTCTCCGACCCGGCCAACGCCGTGCGCACGGCGTTGGCGTTCGTCGCGGAGGTCTGCCGCGAGATCGGCGAGTCCACCCGGGCCCGCATCCGGAAGGAGGCGCCTCGGATCAAGCGCGGCGGGCTCTACCCCTTCATCCGGGCCTTCGCCACCGTCGTCGAACGGGACGTGGTGGTCGCCGCCGTCATCGGGGACATGTTCGCCGGACGCACCGCCGTCTACGCCGACCTCGTCGCGTACGACGAGGTGGCGCACCACTCCGGACCGCACAGCCGCGACGCGGAGAAGCTGCTCGGGCGGCTGGACCGCTGTCTCGCGCTGATCGCGAAGGTCGCCGAGCACACCCCGCGCCGGTACCGGATCGTGCTCCTCTCCGACCACGGCCAGAGCCCGGGGGAGACCTTCGCGGGAGCGTACGGGCTGACGCTCAAGGACCTGGTGCGGGCGGGCTGCGGCCTGCCCGTGTCCCGCCGGGCGCAGCGCACCCGCAGCGGCTCGGAGGCGCGCGACGCGGTGCGGATCGCCCTGCACCGGCGCCCGGTCGAGGAGACCGGGGCGGAGCACCGCGCCGAGCCGTCCGACCCGGTCGTCCTCGCCTCCGGCAACCTCGGGCTGATCTCCTTCCCCGACATCGAGGGGCGTGCCTCGCGCGAACAGCTCGACCGGAGCCGTCCGGCGCTGCTCGGCACCCTCGCCAACCATCCGGGCATCGGCTTCCTGCTGGTCCGCAGCGAACGCCACGGATCGGTGGTGCTGAGCCGCGGAGGCACCGAGACCCCGGTGCGGGAGCTGCGCGACGGGGAGGGGCCGCTGGCCCCGTTCGGCCCCGGTGCGGCGGCCGCGATCCGCCGCACCGACACCTTCCCGCACGTCGCCGACGTCATGGTGAACTCGATGCACGACCCGGCCACGGGCACCGTGCACGCCTTCGAGGAACAGATCGGCTCGCACGGGGGCCTCGGCGGCGCGCAGTCCCGGCCGTTCCTGCTGTGGCCGACGGACCTGTCGTCCCCGGTGGCCGACGGCACCGAGCTGGTGGGGGCCGAGCGGGTGCACCGGGTGCTGCGGCGCTGGCTGAGGGAGTGCGCGGGGCGGCGGACTCCGGCGACGCGCACGCCGACGACGGTCGTACGGTACGCGGCGGACGGCGCCGACGCGGCGGGGCGGCACGACGGGGCGGGCCCGCGCGAAGGGGCGGGGCGTCCCGATGCGGCGGGGCTTTCGGGCGAGGCGGACGGAACGGTTCCGACGGTCGGCTGACGGGGCGTTCTCCCAGCTGGGAGGGGATTGTCAGTGCTGGACGGCAGGATGGGGGCCATGACGAACTCAGCTGTTGTGCTCGCCGATGCCGCCGCCTACGCCGCCGCGGTCGAAGAAGCGTCGCAGGCCGCGGCGGCCTACTACGCCACGGGCGAGAGCGCGCTCGACGACGACGCGTACGACCGGCTGGTACGGGGGATCGCCGCATACGAGCAGGAGCACCCGCAGGAGGTGCTGGACGCGTCACCGACCGGCAAGGTGGCCGGCGGGGCCGCGAGCGGGGACGTGCCGCACACGGTGCCGATGCTGTCCCTGGACAACGTCTTCTCGGCCGAGCAGTTCGCGGCGTGGACGGCGTCGCTGGAGCGCCGCATAGGCAGGCCCGTCGCCGCATGGAGCGTGGAGCCGAAACTCGACGGACTGGCCGTCGCCGCCCGCTACCGGGAGGGCCGTCTGGACCAGCTGATCACCCGGGGCGACGGCACCGCCGGCGAGGACGTGTCGCACGCGATCGGCACCGTGGCCGGACTTCCCGGACAGCTGGCCGAGCCGGTCACGATCGAGCTGCGTGGCGAGATCCTGATGACGAACGAACAGTTCGAGCAGGCCAACGCCGTGCGCACCGAGCACGGCGGCACCCCCTTCGCCAACCCGAGGAACGGCGCGGCGGGCACCCTGCGCGCCAAGGACCGGGCGTACACGGTGGAGATGACGTTCTTCGCCTACGGGGCCCTGCCCCTGGCCGAGTCCGGAGCACTGACCGGGACGCTCGCCGACCTCCCGCACAGCGAGGTCCTGGCGTACGTCGCCGCGCTCGGCGTCCACACCGCGGCGGCCACGGACGTGGCGCCGCGCACCGTCACCACCGTCGAGGACGTGCAGGCCCGTGTCGAGGAGGTCGCGGGGCTGCGTGCCGCGTTGCCGTTCGGGATCGACGGCATCGTGATCAAGGCCGATCTCGCGGCCGACCAGCGCGACGCCGGTTCCGGGAGCCGGGCGCCGCGCTGGGCCATCGCGTACAAGCTCCCGGCCGTCGAGAAGGTCACCCGGCTCCTCGGCGTCGAATGGAACGTGGGCAGGACCGGCATCATCGCGCCCCGCGCCGTGCTGGAACCCGTCGAGATCGACGGGTCGACGGTCAGCTATGCCACCCTGCACAACCCGGCCGACATCACCCGCCGCGACCTGCGCCTGGGCGACCGGGTCATGGTCTACAAGGCGGGCGACATCATCCCCCGGATCGAGGCGCCCGTCGCCCACCTGCGGACCGGCGACGAGCAGCCCGTGGTCTTCCCCGAGGCATGCCCGCAGTGCGGATCCGAGATCGACACCAGCGAACAGCGCTGGCGGTGCGTCAGGGGCCGCGACTGCCGCCTCGTCGCCTCCATCTCCTACGCGGCCGGCCGCGACCAGCTCGACATCGAGGGGCTCGGCGCGACCCGGGTCGTCCAGCTCGTCGACGCCGGTCTGGTGACCGACTTCGCGGACCTCTTCACGCTCGGACGGGAGCAGCTGCTCGGCCTGGAGCGGATGGGCGAGACCAGCACGGACAACCTCCTCGCCGCCATCGACACGGCACGGACGCAGCCGCTCTCCCGGGTGTTCTGCGCGCTGGGCGTGCGCGGCACCGGACGCTCCATGTCGCGGCGGATCGCCCGCTACTTCGCGGACATGGACAGGATCAGGGCGGCCGACGCCGAGGAGCTCCAGCGGGTCGACGGCATCGGCAAGGAGAAGGCCGCGGCCGTCGTCGCCGAGCTGGCGGAGCTGGCCCCGCTGATCGAGAAGCTGGTGGCCGCGGGGGTCAACATGACGGAGCCGGGCGCGACGCCGCCGCCCGAGCCGGGCGAGGAGCCCGCGCGGACCGCGTCCGAGGACGGGGAGGGGAAGGCGGACGGGGCCGCCGGACTGCCGCTGCACGGCATGACCGTCGTGGTCACCGGCGCGATGACCGGTGTGCTGGAGAAGCTCTCCCGCAACCAGATGAACGAACTGATCGAGCGGGCGGGCGGAAAGTCGTCGTCCAGCGTCTCCAAGCGCACCACGCTCCTGGTCGCCGGTGAGAAGGCGGGATCCAAGCGCACCAAGGCCGAGGACCTCGGGGTCCGGATCGCCGGGCCGGACGAGTTCGCCGCGCTGATAGCCGACTTCCTGCCGTCGGAGGTCTGACCCACCGCGCGGCCGGGAAGTGGGCGGCGGCGCCCGAGCCCTTCGATTTTGCCCGAGAGTGGCTTTCTTTGCCTCCCTATTGCATAGTGAGGGCTCGGCCATGCCTTGCTGTCAGCGGGTGCGTGGGTGGGTGCTACGGCTGCTCCGGCAGATCCGGGGGAGGGACGATGCGTTCGCTGCACGACGGACCGCGGATCGACCGGTCCTTCCACCGGGAACTGCGGGGCGTCACCCGCGGCCTCGCCCTCGATCTCGGCAGCTCCGGTACCCGTGCGTGGATGCCCGGGCACGGTGTCGTCGCCGACGCCGCCCGCGCCGGAGCCGCCGACGCGCCGGGGCACGGACGCCCGGTGCGCCGGGGACGCATCGTCGACCCGGTGTCCTGCGGGCGGATGCTCGGCCGCATCGCCGACACGGCCCTGGGGCCGGACCGCAGCGGCACCGTGATCGTGCTCAGCCATCCCGTCCTCGCCGGTGCCGAGCACCGCGCCGCCGCGAGGGAGGCGGCCGCCTCCCTCGGGCCGACCCGTGTCATCGCCCTGGACAGCGCGAGGGCCGCCGCCGCGTGTGCCGCGCCGCAGGACGGCGGCCCGCTGCTCGTCGTCGACATCGGCGCCGAACTGACGGAGGCGACGCTCCTGGTCGGCGGACAGATCCGCGACGCCCGCCAGGCCGAGACGGGACTCAGCGACCTCGGCCCCGGCGAGCCGCCCACCGCCGTCGTCCGCACCGTCCTGGACATGGTCCTGGACATGTGGCAGCAGGACCGGCACGGCGCCGTCCTGGGCGCCCTGCGCAAGGGTCCGCTGCTCGCGGGCGGCGGTGCCGCACGCCCTGATGTCACCAACCGGATAGCAATCCGGCTCGGCGCTCCGGTGCGTCTCGTCGACGACCCGGCCACCACCGTCGTGCGCGGTGCCGGACTGATCCTCAACTCGGTGCTCCGCCGGGCGGCCACGGCGCCCGCGCTGTCGGGCCGACACAGGTGACCCCCCTCCCGGGGCCGCCCCCGGGGAACGTGCCCCCGGGGGCACGGCCGGACACCCCGGCGCGCCGCGGCCACGCACGGGCGGGCCGTCGACTCCTCGCGTCCCTGCTGTTCGCCGTGCTCACCGTCGTGGGCGGCGCGCCCGCGGCGGCCGGGGCCCTGTACGCGGGGGGACCGTTCGCCGGTGCGCCGCCGCCTCCCGCCGCGCAGGCGCCCGACGCCCGGCAACCGGTCCCGCACACCGACCGGACCGCCCGCACGGTCACCGTCCACGACTCCCGCCGCGCCCGCACGGCCACGGCCACCGACGGCCACCGGCCCGCGCCCACCACCGGACCCGGGCCCGGGCCCCGGGCCGGTGCCGAGCACAACCGCGCCCCGCAGCAGCTCCCGCCGTCCGACCCCGACGTCCTGCTGCCCGGCGCGCCGGGCATCCGTACCCCGCACCTCCAGCCGCGCCCGGTGCCCGCCGTACTCTCGCGCACCATCGACCGTTTCCGCGTCGCGCTTCCCGGCGTACGCGGGCCTCCGAGGACGGCCGTCCACCGGCCACCCGCCCCGGTACGGGTTGTGCCCCCCGCCCGGCCACCCGTGGTCCCGTCCCACTGAACCGCCGTCCCGTTCTCGCCGAGCCGAGGGCGCACGGCGCCCCCTCGGAGGAATCCCATGACTCGCGCCACCACGGTGCGAGCGGTGCTGGCTGCCGCCGTGCTGCTCGTCTCCGTACTCATCACGCTGAACATGTCACCCAGACTCGGCCTCGACCTTCAGGGCGGCACCAGAATGGTGCTCCAGGCCAAGGACTCGGACACCGCGAAGGCGGACCGGGAGAGCACCGACCGCACCCTGGAGGTGCTCCGCCAGCGCATCGACTCGCTGGGTGTCGCCGAGCCCACCCTGACCCGTTCCGGCGAGGACCGGATCATCGTCGAACTGCCGGACGTCCAGGACCCGCGCAAGGCCGCCGAGGTCATCGGCAAGACCGCTCAGCTCACCTTCCATGCCGTCCAGGGCCCCGGCACCGAGGCCGACGCCGGAACGTCCGGCAAGAAGGACGGCGGGACCGGGGACGGCAAGTCCGAAGGCGAGTCCGACGACAAGGCGGACACCGGGAACAAGGCCGGGGACGCCGCGGAGAAGGCCACAGCGGACAAGAAGGCCGAGGACGGGACCGGCACCGGCGGTACGACGGACGACAAGAAGACCGGGGACGGCCAGAAGGCCGACCGGACGAAGGGCGACGGCAAGAAGGGCGAGGACAAGGAGACGGGTGGCAAGAAGGCGGACGGCGGGCTGACGCTCCCCGACGAACAGGGCCGTCTCCTCGACCTGGGCCCGGCCCGGCTGTCCGGCGCGGGCGTCAAGGCGGCCACCGCCTCGTTCGACGCCCAGCAGGGTGCCGGCTGGACCGTCTCGCTCGACTTCCACAAGAAGGCCGGACAGGACTGGACCCGGCTGACCGGCGAGGCCGCGTGCAACCCCGTCCAGGACGACCGCCGCCGCGTCGCCATCGTCCTCGACCAGCAGATCATCTCCTCGCCCCAGGTGTCCCCGTCGGTCGCCTGCGGCGTCGGCCTGCCGTCCGGTTCCACCCAGATCACCGGTTCGTTCAGCGCCGACGAGGCCCGTGAACTGGCCCTGCTGATCGAGGGCGGCGCCCTGCCGCTCCCCGTCGAGATCGTCGAACAGCGCACCGTCGGCCCGACACTCGGTGCCGCCGCCATCGACGCCAGCGCACGCGCCGCCCTCATCGGCGCCGCGGCCACCGCGCTCTTCATCACCATCGTCTACCGGCTCTTCGGCGCGCTCGCCGCCGTCGCGCTCGCCGCCTACGGACTGATCTCGTACGCGGCCCTGGTCGGCCTCGGCGTCACGCTCACCCTTCCCGGCCTCGCGGGGTTCGTGCTGGCCATCGGCATGGCGGTCGACGCCAACGTGCTCGTCTTCGAACGCGCCAGGGAGGAGCACGAGCAGCATCCGAACCGTTCGCTCCGCACCTCCCTGACCGCAGGGTTCCGCGGCGCGTGGAGCGCCGTCGCGGACTCGAACGTCACCACGCTGATCGCGGCGGGACTGCTCTTCTTCCTCGGCTCCGGGCCGGTGAAGGGCTTCGGTGTCACCCTCGCCATCGGTGTGGTCGCCTCGATGTTCTCCGCGCTCGTCATCGCCCGCGCGCTCACCGAGATCGCCGCGGGGTCCCGCTTCGTCACCGCCCGGCGCGGGCTCAACGGCATCGCCAGCCCCGGCCGGGTGCGCACCTGGCTGACTCGTCGAGACCCCCAGCTGATGCGCTCCCCGCGCCGCTGGCTGCTGATCTCCACGTCGCTGGTCGTCGTCGCGGTCCTCGGCATCGTCGTACGCGGCGTCAACCTCGGGGTCGAGTTCACCGGCGGCCGGCTCGTCGAGTACTCGACGAGCAAGCCCGTGGACGTGGAACGCGCCCGGACCCTGCTGTCGGACGCGGGATTCCCCGACGCCGAGGTCACCACGGCGGGCTCCGGGGACCTCTCCGTACGCACCGGGAAGCTCGACAACGACGGCGAGCACACCCTGCGCACGGCCCTCGCGAAGGAGGGCGGCGAGACCACCAAGGTCCGCGACGAACTGATCGGCCCCAGCCTCGGCGACGAACTCCGGCGCAACGCCCTGATCGCGCTCGCCATCGCCGTCCTCGTCCAGCTGGCCTACCTGGTGGTCCGGTTCCGATGGACGTTCGCCCTGGGATCGGTCGGGGCGCTGGTCCACGACGTCGTCATCCTCATCGGTGCCTTCGCCTGGCTCGGGCGCACCGTCGACGGCGTCTTCCTCGCCGCGCTCCTGACCGTCATCGGGTACTCCGTCAACGACTCCGTGGTGGTCTTCGACCGGGTGCGGGAACTGTGGGCGAAGGCCCGTCGCACTCCCGTCGCCACGATCGCCAACCGGGCGGTGCTCCAGACCGTGCCCAGAACGGTCAACACGGGCATGGGCGCCCTCTTCATCCTGACCGCTCTCGCCGTCCTCGGCGGCGACTCGCTCGCGGACTTCGCCCTCGCCCTGCTGATCGGCATCTGCGTCGGGACGTACTCCTCGGTGATGACCGCCGTCCCGGCGGCGCTCCTGTTGGAACGGAGCAGCAAGGCCCCGCCGCCCGCCCGGAAGCGGTCCTCCGGAAGCCGTTCCGGCAAGCGGACGGCACAGCGGGACCCGTTCGACAACGGAGCGCGCGTGTAGCGGCTCCGACCGGCCGGACGACCCTGCCCGCCCCCTTCCCGCAACCGGTGATCCGGCCCCGGGAAGGGGGCGGCGCGCGTCGGCCGGGGCACCACGCCCCGGGCCGCCCGGCCGTCAGGGGGCGAGAGACCGCAGAAGATCGGCGGTCGCCCGGTCGGCGGGCAGGAACGTCTCGATGGCCAGTTCGGCCACCGTCACGTCCATCGGCGTGTTGAACGTCGCGATGGACGAGATGAACGAGAGCACCCGGCCGCCGTGCTCGATACGCAACGGCAACGCGAACGCGGGGGAGGCGGACGCGGCACGGGCCCCGTCGACCGCTCGATCCGCGCTCCCGGCCGGCCCGTCCGCTTTCCCGGCCGGTACCGAGCCCTCGGGCCCGTCCGCACGCTCCGGTGGCGGGTAGCCTGCGACCTCCTCGTACAGTTCGCGCAGCTCCGCCGACCGGGCCAGGGCGATCTGGCGCCTCATCTGCGCGAGCAGATCGGCACGCCACTCGCGGAGGTTGCGGATGCGCGGGGCCAGGCCCTCCGGGTGGAGCGTGAGCCGCATCGCGTTCAGCGGGGGTACCAGCAGATGCCCGGCCACCCCCTCCAGCAGCATCTCGACGCCCCGATTGGCCGCCACCACGTCGTACACGCCGTCGACGACCAGCGCCGGATACGGGTCGTACCCCTGGAGCAGCCGCTCCATCCCCTCGCGCACCGGGGCCAGCGCGGGATCGTCGAACGCGGTCTGCGCGTACCGCGGCGCGTAGCCGGCCATCACGAGCAGGGCGTTGCGTTCCCTGACCGGGACGTCGAGGTGTTCCGCCAGACGCAGGACCATCTCCTCACTGGGCCGGGAGCGGCCCGTCTCGATGAAGGAGATGTGCCGGGAGGAGGAGTCGGCACGGAGCGCCAGCTCCAGCTGGCTGATCCGCCGCTGCTCCCGCCAACGGCGCAGCAGCGGCCCTACCCCCGTGTCAGACGCGACAGTTGTCATACCCAGACCGTAACGTCACCGGCACCGCCGACCGGAACCGACCACTCGTGAGGGAGTCGCAGCATGCCCGCCGAACCACTGTCGCGCCAGGAGATCGATGAACGGCTGGGCGACCTGCCCGGCTGGTCGCTGGAGGGGGACCGGATCACCTGCACCTACCGCCTGCGCACGCACTTCGCGGCCCTCGGGCTGACAGTGCACGTGGCACAGATCCAGGACGAGCTGAACCACCACTCCGACCTGACCCTCGGATACAACACCGTCACCCTGTCCGTGAACACCCACGACGCCGGGGGCGTGGTCACCGAGCACGATCTGAACCTCGCCGCACGGGTGGCGGCGATCGCGGGCGGGCACGGCGTGCGGTAGCCGCCCGGGGCGGGGCCCGGGACCGTCGTGTCCCGGGAGCCGGGTACGGCAGCCGGGGCCGGACACGGTCGCGGGGCCCGGCACACGAGGGCGGGGGTGATCAACCCGCTGGGCCGAACCCCGGATGCGTGGCCAGCCACCCCGAGTAGCTCTCGCTGCGCCCCACCGCGTCCGCGTACGCCGCCACCGTGTGCCCGCTCACCGCGCCGGCCGCCGACACGGCCGCCGCGGAACGCGGGTGCCAGCCCAGCAGGTGGCGCCAGCTCAGCGGGGTGCCCGCGAGCGGGCGGGTCACCAGCCCCGGCACCGGAGGGAACGTCGCCCGGCACAGCCCGATCGCGCGTCCCACCTGGACCAGATGGACCACGGACGCGGTGTCCGTCTCGTACACCGAGGCCGGGCTGAACCCGGCCCGCGCGCAGGCGCTGACGAAGCAGTCCGCGAAACAGCCGTCGCCCGGCACGTCCGCCCAGCACTCCGCCGAGAGGGCGGCGAGGTCGAGTTCCCGCTCGGCGGCCAGCGGATGCGATTCCGGCAGCATGACGAAGACCGGGTCGACCCCGATCACCTGCCAGGTCAAGCGGTCGCTCGCGGGCGGCGGGCTTTCCCCGCAGACCCCGATGAGCGCGAAGTCCAGGCGCCCGTCGACCAGTTGGGAGGCGACCTCGGCCTCCGACCACGAGGTGTACGTCGACACGGGGGCGTTCGGGTGGGCGGTGACCAGACGGTCGACGAGGCCGCCCAGCAAAGGGCCGTGCGTGCCGCCGAGCCGGAAGCGCTCCATCGGGCCGCAGGCGTTGGCGAACCGCACCGCCTCCTGCTGGAGTTCACTGACCGCGGGCAGCACCACCCGGGCCCGTTCGAGCACCAGCTCACCGAGGGGTGTGGGCCGGGCGCCGGTGTGGTCCCGCTCGAAGAGCGGACCGCCGAGCGCCTTCTCGATCCGTCGCAACTGCGCGCTCAGCGCGGGTTGGGCAAGCCCGAGGGCTGCGGCCGCCTTCGTGAGGCTTCCGGTGTCGGCGATGGCACGTACGGTACGCAGATGGCGCAACTCCAGCTCCATAAACGCAAGTTATGGCCAGGGTGGCCTACCGGCAATATGTTGTTGTCCAATCGGCACCGATCGGTTCGGAGTCGCCCCGCCGCGCACGACGAGCCGGGGGACCGGGCACGGGGGACGGACGCTCCTCCACGACGGCACGGGCCGGTGCGAGGCGTCGGGCCGGCCGGGCCCGGAGGACGGACGCTCCTCCACGACGGCACGGGCCGGGAGCACCGGAGCGACGCTTTGCCGAAGCGGCAAGGCGGCTTGCCGAGGGGGCGGGGTGTGGCGACGCTGTCCCCATGAGCCAACACGACGGACACGGTCATCGCCACGACACCGGCCACGCCGCGCACGGCCACGGGCGCGGTGCGGCCCCGGGCCATCACCACGGTGATGCCGACTTCGACTGGGACGCCATGGCCCCGATCCTGGAGCGGGAGGGCGAACTGTGCCGCCCGCAGTACGAGGCGGCGGCCCGCTGGATCGCCGGACTGCCCACAGCCGCGGAAACGCGCCGGATCCTGGACATCGGCAGCGGGCCCGGCGTCATCACCTGCCTGCTGGCCGAGGTGTTCCCCGAGGCGGCGGTCGTGGCCGTCGACGGCACCGAGGCCCTTCTGGACCGCGCCCGGGCCCGTGCCGAACGGCTCGGCCTCGGCGACCGCGTCGGCACGTGCCGGGCCGACCTTCCCGACGACCTCGACCGGCTGGGGGAGGCGGACCTGATCTGGGCGGGCAACTCCCTGCACCACATGGGCGACCAGGGCGCCGTCCTCGCCGGGTTCGCCGCGCTGCTGCGCCCCGGCGGCACCGTCGCCCTGGTCGAGGGCGGGCTGGCGGCTCGTCACCTGCCGCGCGACACGGGCATGGGGCGGCCCGGGCTGGAGGCCAGGATCGAAGCGGCCACGGCGAGCTGGTTCGAGTCGATGCGGGCCTCCCTGCCCGCCTCCAGGCGCGAGACCGAGGACTGGAGCGCTCTGCTCGACGCGGCGGGACTGCGCCCGCACGGCACCCGCAGCTTCCTGCTCGACCTCCCGGCACCGCTGCCCGAACCGGCGCGCGATCATGTCGTCGCGGAGTTCACCCGGCGCCGCGAGATGCTCGAAGACGTCCTCGACGCCGAGGACATCGCGGTGCTCGACCGGCTGCTCGACCCCGAGGACCCGGCCGGACTGCGCCGTCGCCCCGACGTCTTCCTGCTCATGGCGCGCACGGTGCATCTGGGCCGGCGGAGCGGCCCCGCCCGGTGAGGGGCTGAGGTCTGCCGGGCACGACGGGCCGGGAGGGGCGGTCGCATCGACCGCGCCTCCCGGCCCGTCGCACTGCGAGCGGCCGCGCCGGTCCGCGGCCGGAATGGGGAAAGGAGGCACCGGAAGGGCGGAATACCGGCCGGAAAAGCCGGTTTCCGATGCGCGAAAAAGCGCGCGCGAAGGGTATTTCTGCCTGCGGCAGAGGGGTCCGTGCCCCGATTGGCCGCACGGTCGGGACCGTGTCAACAAAAGACACGCTGCCGCCAGGGTGAGCAGGTGTCAGGAAGTCCCCTGTACAGGCTAACGGCACATCAATTGGCCATTTTCTCGGGTCAGTTGGTTCGAATTCCGTCGGCGCGGAAATGGCATATGGCCTATCTCGTGTACCCCGATCGGAGTGCCGACAACGACCTTCCACGTGTCCGGTATGACAGGTATGACAAATCGTAAGTACTTTCATTCCGGGTCGACTGCTCAGCCGGCCTCTCTGAGAGGAGAAGCGACATGGTTACTCGTTCCACGATGGTCACGGCAGCTGTCGCGGCTGCCGCCGCCATGGCCGCAACAGGTATCACGTACGCCTCGGCCGCCACCTCCGGGCAGGCCCAGGCGACCCCGGTCGTCCAGCAGGCAGCTCCCGTTTCGGTCCCCGAGGGCGGCGACTCGGGCAAGGGCAACGAAGGCAGGGGCAACGAGGGCAGGGGCAACGAGGGCAGGGGCAACGGCGGCGGCCACGAGAAGAAGCGCCACCACCGGCACCACCACCATGAGGGGCGCATCCACATCAACGAGCGCACCTACTCCGACGAGCGCGGTGGCTGCGTGACCGTGATCAGCGGGCTCGGATCCAAGAGCCTCAACATCCGCAACGAGAGCCACCGCACGATCGAGGTCTTCCGGGGTGTCACCTGCGACAACGGCGCCCCCATCGCCACCGTCGGGCCGTGGAGCTCCAGCGACGGCGTCCGTCCGGGCCGCGTCAAGGGCGGCGTGTGCGTCGAGGACGGCGTGGTCGGCAGCTTCCGTGTGATCGAGCGCCACCACCGCGGTCACGGCGGCTACGACGGCGGCTACGACGACTACGACGACGACTACGGGTACGGCGAGGAATGGTGACGGTCGCGGACCCGACGCGGTGATGGTCGCCGGTCCGACGTAGAACCCCGGCCCGCCGGAATCGGGCCGGGGTTCCAGTCAGGGCATCCGGGGTCGTCGTCCCGGTCCCGGATGCCCACACCTGAAAACGCCTGACAACTACATCCACCTGCCTCGCCATACTAAAGCCGGACGGTGAGGCACTGCCAGCCGACCGCAGCGGCCGCGCCGCGTGCGGCCTTCGGCTCGTGGCACTCGGCCGCGGCCCCGGAAGGAGGTCGTGGCCGGGGCGGCCGAACGTGGTGCCGGCGTGGCAGACGCCGCCCACGTCCCGGCCGTCAGGCCCCGACCGGTCGCGCACGGCAGGGACCGGCGGATGCCGACCCCCCTCCCGGCGTTCTCGCCGCGGAGGGGTGAAGTCCGGGCGGCGTGGTCATGGGTCCGCTCTCCGGACCCCCGCCGTACCGGTACGCGGATGCCCCTGTGGCGCCGCGTGTCTCCAGGGGCGGGCCGTCGCCCGGTCGGGCGACGGCCCGTGTGGCCGTCCGGACCGTGCTCCCGGCGGCCCGCGCGGTCAGTGGCGCGGCGAAAACGCTCAGGCGCCGACGTTGAAATCGGCCGGATCCGGGCCGAGGCGCTTGCCCTCGTCCAGTGCGGCGATCGCGGCGAGGTCGTCGGCGTCCAGCTCGAAGCCGAACACGTCGATGTTCTCGACGATCCGCGACGGTGTCACGGACTTCGGGATCACCACGTTGCCCGTCTGGATGTGCCAGCGGAGCACCACCTGGGCGGGCGTGCGGCCGTGCTTCCGCGCGATCGCGACGACCGTCGGCACCTCCAGGAGGCCCTTGCCCTGTCCCAGCGGGGACCACGCCTCGGTCGCGATGCCGTGAGCGGCGTGGACGGCGCGCGACTGCGCCTGCTGGAGCTGCGGGTGGAGCTCGATCTGGTTGACGGCCGGTACCACGGACGTCTCGCCGAGCAGGCGCTCCAGGTGCTCCGGGAGGAAGTTCGAGACCCCGATGGCCTTCGCGCGGCCTTCGGAGTAGATCTTCTCGAATGCCTTGTACGTGTCGACGTAGGCGCCCTTCGCCGGCAGCGGCCAGTGGATCAGGTACAGGTCGACATAGTCCGTACCCAGCTTGTCGAGCGAGGCGTCGAACGCGCGCAGGGTGGAGTCGTACCCCTGTTCGGCGTTCCACAGCTTCGTCGTGATGAACAGTTCCTCACGGGCGACACCGGAGGCCGCCACGGCCCGGCCGGTGCCCTTCTCGTTCTCGTAGATCGCGGCGGTGTCGATGCTCCGGTACCCGGACTCGATGGCCGTCGCGACCGCCTTCGCGGCCTCGTCGTCCGGCACCTGCCAGACGCCGAAACCGAGCTGCGGCATCTCGACGCCGTTGTTGAGGGTGATGGAGGGGACCTTGCTCACGAGCGGTCGATCCTTACGTCGTCGGTTGTGATTTGCATGTTCAACGATCACAGTGCGCCAGGCATTCCCGGTGGCACGGCCCCGGGCCGGTGACCTGTCCGGCCCGGGGCCCCTCGGGCCGCGGCCGACCCGTCCGACGGTCCGGCGGTTCGTCGGCCGCCCCCGGCGCGGGCGGCCGACCGGGCGCCGATGAGCCGGCCGCCAGGCTCCGGCCGGCGAGGCCCGGCTCCGACGGTCCTGCCCGCCGGGCCCCGATCGTGCCCCCGTTGCCGTGTTTCATGCCCGAGGTGTCCGGAATCCGGTGAACTCAGGTGCGGGAACAGATATTTGGGTCCGCGAGGGGCATTGACAGATCGGCCGCGAAGGAATCCCATGCAGTGATGGTTAGGAACCTTTCCTAACGCGGATCTGAAAGGGAGCATCCGTGCGCGGTGACCGCCCCCCACGTCGTGCCGCTGCCGTACTCGCCGGCCTCAGCTGTCTGCTTCTGCCCCTGGTGGGTCACGTTCCGAGGGCGATCGCCGCCTCGGAGGCGGGTGATCGGGGTGCCGGACCCGCCCCGGCCGCCGCGAGCGACATCGAGGACACCGAGTCCGCGACGGCCGCCGTCAGGAGTGCCCATCGGCACGGCGACGCCGCCCGTCGGCATCACCCCGCGCTCTTCCCCTTCCGGTCCGTCGACCGCGACCGTGCCCGCGGATCGGGCACCGGCGCGGACGCCCGCGGCGAGGCGTCCCGGGCCTCGCGCGAATCCACCGAGATCGTCGTCCAGTACCAGGGCTGAGGAGACCCCATGCGCATCACCATCAGGAAGCCGGCCGTCGGCGGAGCGGCGCTCGCCGCCGCCGGACTGCTGCTCCCGCTGCTCGGCGCACCGTCCGCGACCGCGGTGGCGTCCGGAGGCGCCGCCGGTCCCGCGGTGCCGTTCGGCAGCCACACCTTTCCGTACGCGGCGGGAACCCTGAAGCCGTCCGGCTCCCAGGCCACGCTCGACCAGGCCGTGGTCAAGACGTATAACGCCTGGAAGTCGGCGTTCGTCAAGAAGAACTGCGGCAACGGCTGGTACGAGGTGGTCTCGCCGGACGCCGACCACCCCTACGTCGCCGAGGCCCAGGGCTACGGCATGGTCATCACGGCGACGATGGCCGGTGCCGACCCGGACGCGAAGACCGTCTTCGACGGCATGGTCAAGTACGTGCTCGCGCACCCCTCGGTCAACAACTCCAACCTCCTCGCCGCCGAGCAGAACTCCTCCTGCAAGAGCGTCAACGGATCCGACTCCGCGACCGACGGCGACCTCGACGTCGCCTTCGGGCTGCTCCTCGCCGACAAGCAGTGGGGATCGTCCGGCACTTACAACTACAAGGAACTCGCGGTCAAGCGCATCAACGCCATCAAGAAGAGCGAGATCAACCCGACCACCCACCTCACGCTGCTCGGCGACTGGTCGGACTCCGGGGAGTCCCACTACTGGATGACCCGCTCCTCTGACTGGATGCTCGACCACTTCCGCGCCTTCAAGAAGGCCACGGGCGACAGCACCTGGGACACCGTGCGCACCGCCCACCAGAAACTGATCACCGGTCAGCAGTCCACGTACGCGTCGAGCACCGGGCTGCTGGCGGACTTCGTCGTCAACACCAACGGCACGGCCAAGCCCGCACCGGGCGAGGTGCTGGAGGGCCCCAACGACGGCGACTACTCCTGGAACGCCTGCCGCGACCCGTGGCGCCTCGGCGCCGACGCCGTCACCGGAGGGGGCAGCGCCTCGCTCGCCTCGGCGCGCAAGATGAACTCCTGGATCAAGTCCAAGACGGGCGGCGACCCCAACAAGATCGTCACCGGCTACCGCCTCAACGGCAGCGCGTTCGACAGCGGTCACGACATGGCCTTCACCGCCCCGTTCGCCGTGGCCGCGCTGACCGACCCGGGTTCCCAGGCATGGCTCGACGCGCTCTGGAAGAAGATCGCGGGCACCTCGATCGACACGGGCTCCTACTACGGCGGAAGCGTCCAGCTCCAGTCGATGATCGTCGCGTCCGGCAACTACTGGGTTCCCTGACGGAGGTTGGGATGCGGGTCGGAACGCTCACCACGGCACGGAGAGGAACGGCGGCCCTCGCGGTGATGCTGCTCTGCGCCGGGCCGGTGCACGCGGCACCGCGGTCCGCCGCCGAGACCGCGACCCGGTACGAGGCGGAGTCCGCGACGATCGTCCGGGGCGCCGCCGAGTCCAACCACTCCGGCTACTCGGGGACAGGATTCGTCAACGGCGACAACGTCGTGGGCGGTTACGTGGAATTCACCGTCGACGCGGCCACGGCGGGCACCGCGCGCATCGCCGTGCGGTACTCCAACGGCACGGCCGCCTCCCGGGCCGCCGACATCGCCGTGGGCGGCGAGACCGTCTTCGCCGCCCACGCCTTCCGGGCCACCGCCGACTGGAACACCTGGGCCACCTCCACCGTCACCACCCCGGTGACGGCGGGCGGCAACAGGATCCGGCTCACCTCCACGACGGCCGACGGACTGCCCAACCTCGACCACATCGACGTCACGGTCACCGCACCGGACAGCACGCCTCCCGCCGCGCCCGGAACCCTGTCCACGTCGGGGCTCACCGCGAACGGCGTCGCCCTGAAGTGGGGCGCGGCGACGGACGACACGGCCGTCACCGCGTACGAGGTGCGCAGCGGGAACACCGTCTACAAGACCGTGACGGGCACCCCGCCCGCCCCCACGACGACGCTCACGGGACTCGCCTGCGCCAGCCCGTACTCCCTGGACGTCGTCGCGAAGGACGCCGCGGGCAACGTCTCGCCCCCGAGCAACACGGTCGCCTTCACCACCCCGGCCTGCACCGCCGACGGAGGCGTGCCGTCGGACATCACGACGGTGTCCACCGGCTGGACCATCCCGTGGGGCACGTACTGGATGCCCGACGGCGCGTCCGCGCTGGTGACCGAACGGGACAGCTTCGAGGTCTTCAGGGCCACCCCCGCGGGCACCAGGAAACAGGTGGGCACCGTGCCCGAGGTCGTCACGACCGGTGGCGAGGGCGGACTCCTCGGCGTCGCCGTCGACCCCGACTGGTCCGCCAACCACTACGTCTACTTCATGCACACGGCGTCCGAGGGCAACCGTGTGGCGCGCATGACGTACGACGGCAGCACGCTCGGCGGGTACAAGGTCCTGCTCAAGGGGATCAAGAAGAACAAGTACCACAACGGCGGGCGGCTCGCCTTCGGCCCCGACGGCTACCTGTACGCGTCGACCGGCGAGGCCCACGACCGCGACCTCGCCCAGGACAAGAACTCGCTGAACGGCAAGGTGCTGCGGATGACCAGGGACGGCAAGGCCGCCCCCGGCAACCCGTTCGGCAACCACGTCTACAGCTACGGGCACCGCAACCCGCAGGGTCTCGCCTTCGACCGCGACGGACGGCTGTGGGAGGCCGAGTTCGGCGACAGCTCCAAGGACGAACTCAACCTCGTCCAGCCCGGGAGGAACTACGGCTGGCCAATCTGCGAGGGCAGTTGCTCCACCGCCGGGATGACCGATCCCAAGAAGACCTGGAAGGTCTCCGAGGCGTCGCCCAGCGGGATCGCCGTCGTCCGCAACGTCATCTACATGGCCGCGCTGAGGGGCGAACGGCTGTGGCGGGTGCCCATCGACGGCGAGAACCTCGGCACACCCACCGCGTACTACGTCGGTTCCTACGGCCGGCTGCGCACGGTCACCGCGGTGCCCGGCCGGGACGAGCTGTGGCTCTCCACCACCAACTGCGACATCCACGGGAAGGAGCCGCCCGGCTCGGACAAGCT
Organism: Streptomyces sp. NPDC001750; assembly: GCF_042892615.1. Taxonomy (NCBI): domain Bacteria; kingdom Bacillati; phylum Actinomycetota; class Actinomycetes; order Kitasatosporales; family Streptomycetaceae; genus Streptomyces; species Streptomyces sp. NPDC001750. The sequence goes on from NZ_JBIAUE010000016.1 coordinate 32,974, forward strand.
GTTCCGCGTCTCGATCACCTGAGGACCGTCCCCTACCACCACGTGCGCGGTGCCGTACCGCCGGGTCACGGCACCGCGCACCGTGCCTCAGCGGTACAACGCCTCGACCTCCGCCGCGTACGCCGCCTCGATCGCCTTGCGCTTCAGCTTGAGCGAGGGGGTCAGCAGACCGTGCTCCTCGCTGAACGGACGCGCCAGTATCCGGAACGTACGGATCGACTCGGCCTGGGACACCGACGTGTTGGCGGCCACGACCGCGCGCCGGATCTCCGTCTCCAGGCCCGGGTCGCGCACCAGCTCCTCCGGCCGGAGGAGCTCCCGGCCCTGCATGGCGAGCCAGTGCTCCACCGCGTCCTGGTCGATCGTGACCAGCGCCGCGACATACGGCCGGTCGTTGCCGACCACCAGGCACTGCGCGACCAGCGGATGCGCCCGCACCCGCTCCTCCAGGCCGGCCGGGGACACGCTCTTGCCGCCCGACGTCACCAGGATCTCCTTCTTCCGCCCGGTGATCGTCAGATAGCCGTCCGCGTCGAGGGACCCCAGGTCCCCGGTGGCCAGCCAGCCGTCGCGCAGGACCGCCGCGGTCGCCTCCGGAGCGCTCAGGTAGCCCGCGAACACATGGGGACCGTGCACCCACACCTCGCCGTCCTCCGCGATGTGCACCGTGGTGCCCGGGACCGGCTGCCCGACCGTGCCGTACCGGGTGCGCTCCGGCGGATTGGCGGTGGCCGCCGCGGTCGACTCGGTCAGCCCGTACCCCTCGTACACGGTGACCCCCGCGCCCTCGAAGAACAGCCCGAGCCGCCGGTCCATCCCGGACCCGCCGGACATGGCGTGCCGGATGCGGCCGCCCAGCGACTCGCGCACCTTCCGGTACACGACCTTGTCGAAGAACTGGTGCTGCACCCGCAGTCCGGCCGACGGCCCCGGACCGGTGCCAAAGGCCCGCGCCTCCATCGCCTCCGCGTACGTGACCGCGACGTCCACCGCTTTGTCGAACGCGGCGGCCCGCCCCTCGGCCTCGGCCCTGCGCCGGGCGGCGTCGAAGACCTTCTCGAAGACGTACGGCACGGCGAGGACGAACGTCGGCCGGAACGAGACCAGGTCCGGCATCAGGGCCTTCGCCGACAGGTCCGGCTGGTGGCCCAGCTTCACCCGGCCGCGGACCGCCGCGACCTCGACCATGCGGCCGAAGACGTGTGCCAGCGGCAGGAACAGCAGGGTGGCCGCCTCGTCGCCCGGCCGGGACCGGAAGACCGACCGCCAGCGGGAGGCCATGGTGTCCGTCTCGAACATGAAGTTGGCGTGCGTGAGCACGCAGCCCCTCGGCCGTCCGGTGGTCCCGGAGGTGTAGATGACGGTCGCCACCGATTCGGGGGTCACCGCGCGCCGGTGGCGGTGCACGACCTCGTCCTCGACCCGGCCGCCCGCGTCGACCAGTTCGGCCACCGCGTCGGCGTCGAGCTGCCAGAGGCGCTTGACGCCGGGCAGCCGGTCGATCACCGACGCCACCGTCATCGCGTGGTCCTCGTGCTCGACCATGACGGCGGACACATCCGCGTCGTGCAGCATCCAGTGGACCTGCTCGGCCGAGGACGTCGGATACACGGGCACGGACTGGGCCCCGACGGACCACAGCGCGAAGTCGAAGAGCGTCCACTCGTAGCACGTGCGGGACATCAGAGCCACCCGGTCGCCGAACCGGACGCCGTGCGCGATCAGCCCCCTGGCCAGTGCCAGCACCTCGTCGCGGAACGCCGCCGCGGTGACATCCCGCCAGATTCCGTTCGCGTCCTTGCGACCCAGGGCGATCCGGTCGGGCTCGTCCTCGGCGTATTCGAACACCACGTCGGCCAGTCCGCCCACGAGAGGAGCGGCCGCCATGGGTGGGACAGTGAAATCGCGCAATGACCTGCTCCTCGTGGCGCTCCGCACAGCGCCGCGACGGTACCCCAACGGGCGGCCGGGCGGGAGGGGCCCGGACAAGCGGGCGACGCCGCCCACATACGGGCCGACGACCGATATCCGGCCAGATGGGCAAGGCCCGGACGCTGCGACGCCGCTGACAATCGTGGGCGAGCTCGTAAGAGGCCGGCGCCGGAATCTCCACCGAATCCGTACGCGGCGATCACGCAGGTACGCGACGATCACCCATCTTCGGGACGGATGTGCTCGTGTTCGGGCCGGATGCGGGGGATACCGGGGTATCGGTCCGGGTCGGCCCGGTCCGGCGTGCGGATCAGCCGGTCGGCGCCCGCCAGGATCGCCGCCGCCAGGGCGTCGGCGGCCTCGTGCGATCCGCCGGCCTCCGGCGCCCCGTCCCCGCGGCGGCCGTGCAGCAGGACGAAGTCCACACCGCCCAGATCGGGCAGCGCGGACCTGGGCGGCAGCGGCGCCAGACCGGGCGGGACCAGGCCCCGGCTGTGGGCCATCACTCCGAGCCCGGCACGGGCCGCCGCGACCAGACCGTTGAGGCTCGTACTCGTGCACGCGATCCGCCAGGACCTGCCGTGCCGCTCCAGGACCTCCAGGGCGCGGGCCCGGGTGATGCCGGGCGGCGGGTACAGCACCAGCGGAACCGGACGGTCCGGGTCGATCCGCAGGCGCGGCGCGCCGATCCAGGCCAGCGCGTCCCGCCAGACCAGTTCCCCGTGTGTGTCTCCGGTGCGCCGCTTGGCGAGCACCAGGTCGAGCCGGCCCGCCGCCAGACGCCGGTGCAGGATCCCGGAGAGCTCCACCGTCAGCTCCAGCTCGACCTCCGGGTGATCGCGGCGGAAGGACTCCAGGATCTCCGGCAGCCGCGTCAGGACGAAGTCCTCGGAGGCCCCGAACCGCAGCCGCCCCCGCAGCCGCGTCCCCGCGAAGAAGGCCGCGGCCCGTTCGTGGGCTTCCCAAATCGTCCGGGCGAAGCCGAGCATCGCCTCGCCGTCCGGGGTGAGGTCGACCCGGTGGGTGTCGCGGGTGAACAACGGCCGCCCCGTCGCGTCCTCCAGGCGCCGCACGTGCTGGCTCACCGTGGACTGCCGCACCCCCAGCCGACGGGCGGCCTGGGTGAAGCTCAGGGTCTGGGCGACGGCGAGAAACGTCCGGAGCTGCGCGGGGTCGTACATGGAACCCTAGGTTATCGCGCATCGTGATGACAGTGAGCGCGGTATGCGGGATTCCCGATCGCCCCGGGCCTCAGCAGGATGGGAGGGTACGAACGGAACCGAGAGAACGCGTGGAGCACATGAGCCGCCGCACCCCGAGGCTGCCGTCCTGGCTGCCGGTCGACCCTTACATCCTGGCGCTGGTCGGCACGGTCGCGGTCGCGGCGATACTGCCCGCGTCCGGGGCCGCCGCGGACATCGCGGGCGGCGCATCGACCGGAGCGATCGCGCTTCTCTTCTTCCTGTACGGCGCCCGCCTCTCCACCGCCGAGGCCGTCGACGGCCTCAAGCACTGGCGGCTCCACCTCACCGTCCTGGCCTGCACCTTCGTGGCGTTCCCGCTGCTCGGGCTGGCGGCGCGGGGACTGGTGCCGTACGTCCTGACGCCGCAGCTCCACAGCGGCTTCCTCTTCCTCTGCCTCGTCCCCTCGACCATCCAGTCCTCGATCGCCTTCACCTCCATCGCCCGCGGCAACGTGCCCGCGGCGATCTGCGCGGGCTCCTTCTCCTCGATCGCCGGAATCTTCCTCACCCCGCTGCTCGCCGCGGGGCTGCTCGGCAACAGCGGCGGCGGCTTCTCGGCGGACGCGCTGCTGAGGATCGGGGTCCAGCTGCTGCTGCCGTTCGTGGCCGGGCAGCTGCTGCGCCGCTGGATCAACGGCTTCCTCACCCGCCACAAGAAGATCCTCGGCTACGTCGACCGCGGCTCGATCCTGCTCGTCGTCTACACGGCGTTCAGCGAGGGCATGGTCACCGGCATCTGGCACCAGGTCACCCCGGCCCGGCTCGGGGCGCTGCTCGGCGCCGAGGCGCTGCTGCTCGCGCTGATGCTGACGCTGACCTGGTACGGGACGAAGCGGCTGGGGTTCGACCGGGCGGACCGGATCGCCGTCCAGTTCGCCGGATCGAAGAAGAGCCTCGCCTCCGGGCTGCCGATGGCGAGCGTGATCTTCGGCGCGCAGGCGTCCTACGCCGTACTGCCGCTGATGCTCTTCCACCAGATGCAGCTGATGGTGTGCGCGGTGCTCGCCAAACGTCGCTCGCGCGATGTGCCGGAGGCGGCCCCGGAGGGCACGGAGCAGGCCTCGGGGCCGGTGGGACCTCGCGTGGGGCGTGCGGAGACGCCCGTGGGGCGTACGGAGACGTCCGCGGTGCCGGGGACCGGTGGGGAGGAGCCGGGGCGGCGGCGGGACGATGCGGTGGCCGAGGGGGCCTCGACCTGACACAGGGCCCGTCGGCCGGGGCGCGGCCGGAGCTCGGCCCGGCGGCGGATCGCGACCGGTGGGCGCCGGTTCCTTACGACCTCGCCCACGATTGTCGGCGGCGTCGCGGCGTCTGGGACCTCCGCCTCCGGCGTTGTCGTCAGTCGCCGACGCTCCTTCCCCGAGCTCTCAGCTGCTTTCGAGCAGGGGAGACCCCATCCGACTCCCTCCTCCGCCTTGGATTCGAAGGCCCCAGACGCAGCTCCTTCTCCCACCGCCAATCGTGGGCGACGTTGTTATCGACGCGAGTGCGGGGCGCGCGGGCGGGGCGGTGCGGGGCCGGCCGGCCCGTGGGACGTGGCGCCGTCCGGGTGGGGCGGTCAGTCCCGGAGGACCGCCGGTTCCAGGGCGATGCGGTGCTCGCCCGCGTAGACGTTCATCGACGGGCCCCGCAGGAAGCCGACCAGGGTCAGCCCGGTCTCGGCCGCCAGGTCCACGGCGAGGGACGATGGGGCCGAGACCGCCGCGAGCATCGGGATCCCGGCCATCACGGCCTTCTGGGCCAGTTCGAACGAGGCTCGTCCCGACACCAGCAGGATCGTCCGGGACAGCGGCAGCCGTCCGTCGGTCAGGGCCCGGCCGACCAGCTTGTCCACCGCGTTGTGCCGGCCGACGTCCTCCCGGACGTCGAGGAGCTCGCCCGCCTCCGAGAACAGTGCCGCCGCGTGCAGGCCGCCGGTGCGGTCGAAGACCCGCTGGGCCGCGCGCAGCCGGTCCGGCAGTACCGCGAGCAGCGCGGGCTCGACCAGGAGCGGGGGAGCGTCCGCGATCGGGTGCCGGGTGGTGGTGCGGACCGCGTCGAGGCTCGCCTTGCCGCACAGCCCGCAGGACGACGTGGTGTACACGTGGCGTTCGAGCGCGACATCGGGGACCGGGACGCCGGGGGCGAGCTTCACGTCCACCACGTTGTACGTGTTCACGCCGTCCGCGGTCGCCCCGGCGCAGTAGACGATCGACTGCACCTCGGAGCCGTCGCCGACGACGCCCTCGCTCACCAGGAAGCCCGCCGCCAGCGCGAAGTCGTCGCCCGGGGTGCGCATCGTGATGGCGAGCGGCCTGCCGTTCAGCCGGATCTCCAGGGGCTCCTCGGCGACGAGCGTGTCGGGGCGCGCGGAGACCGCCCCGTCCCGGATGCGGATGGTGCGGCGGCGCTCGGTGACCCGTCCCATAGCCGTGAACCCGTTTCCCGTCGTGCGGTGAGGCGGCCCCGGCCGTCCCGCCGTCATGCCCTCGTGCTGTGCTCGTCCCGGCACACGCGTCCTGACACATGGAGTCTGCCATCGCGGCCGACGCGGCGTGCGCGGAGGGCGGTGGCCGTCGCCCCGCCGACCTGCGAGACCCCTGATTCCGGGCCTCGCGTGCCATGACTCCGGCGTCCGGGCGCGGACGGTGGACGGGGCAGTGATCGAACCTCCAACGAGCGCGTGCCAATCCTGTGGGAACACGTGTCCCCGTACCGGTCGGTAGCGACCAAGACTGGATGGCTCCTGCCATACGTAGCGAGGGGAACCTGTACATGACCGGCTCACGTGTCGTGGCGCTCGGCCACTATCAGCCCGCCAGGGTGCTCACCAACGAGGACCTGGCGGCCATGGTCGATACCAACGACGAGTGGATCACCAGCCGCGTCGGCATCAGGACCCGGCACGTGGGAGGACCCGACGAACCCGTCGACGAACTGGCCGCGAACGCGGCGGCCAAGGCGCTCGCCTCGGCGGGGCTGCGGCCCGACGAGATCGACATGGTCCTGGTCGCCACGTCCACCGCGATCGACCGCTCACCGAGCATGTCGGCACGGGTCGCCGCCCGGCTCGGCATGGACTCGCCCGCGGTGATGGACATCAACGTGGTGTGCTCCGGCTTCACCCACGCCCTCGCCACCGCCGATCACACCATCCGGGCCGGCGCGGCCGAGCGAGTCCTGGTGATCGGCGCCGACAAGATGGGGGACGTCGCGGACTGGACCGACCGCAGCACCTGCGTGCTCGTCGGCGACGGAGCCGGAGCCGCGGTCGTCGTCGCGGACCGGGACCGCCCGGGGACGGATGGCCGGGACCGGCCCGGGATCGGCCCCGTGCTGTGGGGTTCGGTGCCGCGGATGGGGAACGCGGTACGGATCGAGGGCACGCCCCCGCGCTTCGCGCAGGAAGGCCAGTCGGTGTACCGCTGGGCCACCACACAACTGCCGCCCATCGCCCGCAAGGTGTGCGACAAGGCCGGTGTCGCGCCGGAGGACCTGGCCGCGGTGGTGCTGCACCAGGCGAACCTCCGGATCATCGAGCCGCTCGCCCGGAAGATAGGCGCGGTCAACGCGGTCATCGCCCGGGACGTCGTGGAGTCCGGCAACACGTCGGCCGCCTCCGTCCCGATGGCCCTGTCCAAGCTGGTGGAGCGCGGAGAGGTGCACACCGGCGACCCCGTGCTGCTGTTCGCCTTCGGAGGGAACCTCTCGTACGCGGGTCAGGTGATCCGCTGCCCCTGACGTCCGTGGCATCGCCCGCGGGGCGGTGGCGTCGCACCCCGGGGCCCGCCTCGTCGCCGGGCTCCGGGACGCGACGGCGTGCCGGAGCCGGAACGGCGCCGCGCCGGGGCACGGCGTCGTTCGCACCGGTTGCTTTGTCCACGGTGTGGAGAAAGTAGGTGCGGATTCCCGCACGACTTCTTCCCACTCCGGTCGACCGCTGCTACGTTCCCCTCGAAAGCCCGGACGGACGGCCGATGCGGCGGGGAGGGGCGCGTGAGACGCATGACGGCACGACCCGCGAACGCGCACCAGGCGCGGCTGCTCAGGCTGTTGCGCGACGGCGGTCCCCACTCGCGGGCTCAACTGGGGGACCAGGTCGAACTCTCCCGCTCCAAGCTCGCCGTCGAGGTCGAGCGGCTGCTGGGGACCGGACTCGTCGTGGCCGACGGCCTCGCCGCGTCCCGCGGCGGACGCCGCTCCCACAACATCCGGCTCGACCCGCGACTGCGATTCCTCGGCGTCGACATCGGGGCCACGTCCGTCGATGTGGCCGTCACCAACGCCGAGTTGGAGGTGCTGGGCCACCTCAACCATCCCATGGACGTACGCGAGGGCCCCGTCGCCGTCTTCGAACAGGTCCTGGCGATGGCGGCCGGGCTCCGGGCCTCCGGGCTCGCCGAGGGCTTCGACGGCGCGGGCATCGGCGTACCCGGTCCGGTGCGCTTCCCCGAAGGCGTACCGGTCGCCCCGCCGATCATGCCCGGCTGGGACGGCTTTCCGGTCCGCGAGGCGCTCAGCCAGGAACTGGGCTGCCCCGTCATGGTCGACAACGACGTGAACCTGATGGCCCTGGGGGAGCGGCACGCCGGGGTCGCGCGCTCCGTCGGCGACTTCCTCTGCGTCAAGATCGGTACGGGCATCGGCTGCGGCATCGTCGCCGGCGGCGAGGTCCACCGGGGCACGACCGGAAGCGCCGGGGACATCGGACACATACGGGTCGAACCCGACGGACGGCTCTGCGCCTGCGGCAACCGGGGCTGTCTGGAAGCCCACTTCAGCGGTGCCGCGCTCGCCCGTGACGCCGAGGAGGCGGCACGTGCCGGGCATTCGGCGGAACTCGCCGGCCGACTGGAGGCGGCCGGAGCACTCACCGCCGCCGACGTGGCGGCCGCCGCGGCCGCCGGTGACCCCATCGCGCTCGGCCTGATCCGCGAGGGCGGCAACCGGGTCGGCCAGGTCGTCGCGGGACTCGTCAGCTTCTTCAACCCCGGACTGGTGGTGATCGGCGGCGGGGTGACCGGCCTCGGGCACACACTGCTCGCCAGCGTCCGGACCCAGGTCTACCGCCAGTCGCTGCCACTGGCCACCGGTAATCTCCCCATCGTGCTGGGCGAGTTGGGGCACGCCGCCGGAGTGATCGGCGCGGCCCGGCTCATCAGCGACCACTTGTTCTCACCGGCCTGACCCCGGGCCGGTGGCACATCGGCACCACCGCCTGCGCAACCCGTCTCCACCTCCGTACACCGTGAGCCCGGATCCCGGCGAAGCCGGACCCGTACAGCCGCAAGCTCCGCACCAGCGCATACGTACAGCCCGTGGTTGGACGAACTCGCGCACACGCACCCAGGTACCGCCCCGCTCGCTCACCGGCCTTCCCCAGGCTCCCGGCTGCGCCGGAGCAGGGGAGACCCCATTCGCCGAGGGGATTCGTCATGGCACCAGAACCACCTCTGCTCACCATGTCCGGCATCACCAAGTCGTTCCCGGGAGTCCGTGCCCTCGACGGTGTGGACCTGGAGGTCCGGGCCGGTGAGGTCCACTGCCTCCTCGGCCAGAACGGCGCCGGGAAGTCCACCCTCATCAAGGTGCTCGCCGGGGCCCACCGGCCCGACGACGGCGGGATCACCTGGTGCGGCGAACCGGTCGAGCTCAAGTCGCCCGTCGCCGCGATGCGCCTGGGCATCGCCACCATCTACCAGGAACTCGACCTGGTCCAGGGCCTCTCGGTGGCCGAGAACGTCTTCCTCGGCCATGAGCCCACCACCGCGCGCCTCCTCGTCCGCGCCCGCCGGGGGCGCGCGGCCACGGCCGCGCTGCTGGGGCGGCTGGGGCACCCCGAGATCGATCCGGCGCACGAGGTCGGCCGGCTGTCGGCGGCCCAGCAGCAGATCGTCTCCATGGCACGGGCGCTCTCCCACGACGTGCGGCTCATCGTGATGGACGAGCCGACCGCGGCGCTCGACCCGGACGAGGTCGACAACCTGTTCCGCGTCGTCGCCGCGCTCACCGCCGGGGGAGTCGCCGTCGTCCACATCTCGCACCGGCTGGACGAGATCCGCCGGATCGGCGACCGGGTGACCGTGCTGAAGGACGGACGGGCCGTCGCCGTGGGGCTGCCCGTCCGGTCCACGCCGACGCGCGACATCGTCGCCATGATGACCGGCCGGGACGTCGAGCACGTCTTCCCGGCCCGCCCCGCGCGCGGCGCGCACACGGCGGCCGAACCCGTGCTGAAGGCCGAAGGGCTGGCCAGGAAGGGCGAATTCGAGCCGCTGGACCTGGAGTTGAGGCCGGGCGAGATCGTCGGCCTGGCCGGACTCGTCGGCTCGGGACGCTCCGAGATCCTGGAGACCGTCTACGGGGCCCGCAGGCCGACCGCCGGACGGGTCACCGTCGCGGGCCGACGGCTCCGGCCCGGCAGCGTCCGCGCGGCGGTCGCCGCCGGTGTCGGACTCGCCCCCGAGGAACGCAAGGCGCAGGCCCTGCTGATGCTCGAGTCCGTCACCCGCAACGTCTCCGTCTCCTCCATGTCCCGCTTCGCCCGGGGCGGTTGGCTGGACCGCGGGGCCGAACGCCGGGCGGCCCGCGCCGCGACCCGCGAACTCTCCCTGCGCCCCGACAACCCCGACGCCCCCGTCCGCACGCTCTCCGGAGGCAACCAGCAGAAGGCCGTACTGGCCCGCTGGCTGCTGCGCGGATGCCGCGTCCTGCTGCTCGACGAACCGACCCGCGGCGTCGACGTCGGCGCCCGCGCCGAGCTGTACGCGGTGATCCGCCGACTGGCCGACGAGGGCCTCGCCGTCCTGCTCGTCTCCAGCGAGGTGCCCGAAGTGCTGGGCCTCGCCGACCGGGTGCTGGTGCTCCGCGGGGGCCGCGTCGTGCACATGGCGCCCGCCGGGGAGCTGGACGAGCACCGCGTACTCGACCTGGTGATGGAAGGGAGCCCGACATCATGACGCAGCCCGTCTCCTCGGCACGGCAGGGCGGGCCGGACGGGGCGCACGCCCCGGACGCCGGATCCCCGAAGCGGGACTCGACGCCGCGCGCCTTCGGACCGCGCGTGGACGTGCGCACCCTCTCGCTCCTGGGCGTCCTCGCCGTACTGATCGCGGTCGGCGGGGTCACCGAGCCCGACGCCTTCCTCGACACCGGCAACCTCCAGCTGATCCTGACCCAGTCGTCCGTCATCGGTGTCGTGACCGTGGGGATGACCTTCGTCATCACCAGCGGCGGCATCGACCTCTCGGTCGGCGCCATGGTCGCGCTCGCCTCCGTCTGGGCGACCACGGTCGCCACCCAGGAGTACGGCTTCGCGGGGATCCTGTTCACCGCCGTGGTCGTCGGGCTCGCCGCCGGGCTGGTGAACGGGCTGCTCATCGCGTACGGGCGGATGGTGCCGTTCATCGCGACGCTCGCGATGCTCGCCTCGGCACGCGGACTCGCCCTCCAGATCACCGACGGGAAGACACAACTCGTCACCGTCGGGTCCGTGCTGGACCTGGGGCTGCCCGACTCCTACGTCCTCGGCGTCCCGCCGCTGGTGATGATGTTCGCCGCGGTCACCGTCATCGGCTGGCTGCTGCTGAACCGCACCACCTTCGGCCGCCGTACGGTCGCCATCGGCGGCAACCCGGAGGCGGCCCGGCTGGCCGGCATCGACGTACGACGACAGCGACTCCTTCTCTACCTGCTGTCCGGGCTGTGCTGCGGCATCGCCGCGTTCATGCTCGTCATCCTGTCCGGCTCGGGACAGAACACCAACGGCAACCTGTACGAGCTGGACGCCATCGCCGCCGCCATCATCGGCGGCACCCTGCTCAGCGGCGGGCGCGGCACCATCGTCGGCTCGGTGCTCGGCGTCCTCGTCTTCACCACCATCACCAACATCTTCGCGCTCAACAACCTCCAGAGCGACGTCCAGCAGATCGCCAAGGGCGCGATCATCGTCGCCGCCGTCCTGGTCCAGCGCCGCACCTCCGCGCCCGGCTAGTGCCGCATCAGGCAACGTTCGCCCCGTCGCGACGCCCGGCACGCCCTCTCGCCGCACCGGCCGAAAACCCGAGTACGTCCAGTACGAGGGCTTCCGACCGGCACACCGAGAGCACGCACCGGACGCGCTCCTTGACGGGCAAACGTTGCCTGCCGCGGCACTAATGCCGGGAGCGGCACTAGTGCTGCGACCGAAAGGGTCACCGGCAAACCTTTCCGGCCACAGCACCAGACCTGCCCCACCCGCTCGGGCACGCCCCTCGATGCCCCTCCCCGCCCCGTTCCCCGTACGACACGCGACGCACCGGATGAAGGGTTGGACAGCCATGCCAGAAACCAGCCGCAGAGGACTGCTGTTCGGGACCGCGGCCGTCTCCGCGGGCGCCTTCCTCACCGCCTGCACCAGCAACGAACCCAAGACCGCGGACGCCGCGCGCAGCGGCGGTGCCGCGGCCGACACCGAGCCAGGCAAGCACGTCACGATCGGCTTCGCGGGTCCGCAGGCCGACCACGGCTGGCTCAACGCCATCAACGAGAACGCCACCGCGCGGGCGGCGAAGTACTCCGACGTGACGCTGGAGACCACCGAGGGCTCCAACGACACCGCCGCCCAGATCGGCCAGGTCAAGACTCTCATCAACAAGAAGGTCGATGTCCTGGTCGTCCTCCCCGCCGACGGCAAGGCGCTCACGCAGGTCGGTCTGGAGGCCATGCGGGCCGGCATCCCCGTCGTCAACCTGGACCGGATCTTCGCCTCCCCGCAGGCGTACCGCTGCTGGGTCGGCGGCGACAACTACGGCATGGGCCTCAACGCCGGTACCTACATCGGCGAACGGCTGAAGGGCAAGGCGGACGCCAAGGTCGTCGAACTGGCCGGCATCGACAACCTGGAACTCACCAAGCAGCGCAGCCAAGGCTTCGCCGACGCGCTGAAGAACTATCCCGACATCGAGCTGGTGGCCCGTCAGGCGGCCGACTTCACCGTCGAGTCGGGCCAGGCGAAGACGGCCCAGCTCCTCCAGGCGCAGAAGAGGATCGACGCCCTGTGGAACCACGACGACGACCAGGGTGTCGGCGCGCTGCGGGCCATCCAGCAGGCGGGCCGCGACGAGTTCCTGATGGTCGGCGGCGCCGGGTCCAGGTCCGCGATGGACGCCATCAAGGCCGACGACGGTGTGCTGAAGGCCACCGTCCTCTACCCGCCGACGATGGCCGCCTCCGCGATCGACCTGGCCCGCGCCCTCGCACAGGGCAAGGGCGTCGGCGGCCTGGCCGAGCTGGAGATCCCGACCAGTCTCACCCTCTACTCGGCGGTGGTCACCAAGGAGAACGTCGACCAGTACCTGCCGACGGGCTTCAGCTGAGCCGCTCCGGGGAGGGCACCGGCCCTCCCGCCGCCCCGGAGGAGGGTGCCTGTCGCCCCTTCCGCCACCCCCATCGAACAGACCGACGAGGAGGAAGCCCGGATGGCCCGCAGGGAAGAGACGGCACAGCAGGCCGAGGCGCCGACGGCGCACCGGTCGGTGCCGAGCGTGCCCACGCTCGGGATCGGCGTGGTCGGGTACGCGTTCATGGGCGCCGCCCACTCACAGGGGTGGCGCACCGCCGGTCACGTCTTCGAGCTGCCGATGAGACCGGTGCTCGCCGCGATCTGCGGACGCGACCGGGCGGCGGTCGACGCGGCGGCGGCCCGCCACGGCTGGGCGGCGGCGGAGACCGACTGGCGGGCCCTCGTCGCCCGGGACGACGTACAGCTCGTCGATATCTGCACCCCCGGCGACAGCCATGCCGAGATCGCGATCGCCGCGCTGGAGGCCGGCAAGCACGTGCTGTGCGAGAAGCCGCTGGCCAACACGGTCGCCGAGGCCGAGATCATGGCCGAGGCGGCCGAACGGGCTGCGGCCCGCGGCCAGGTGGCCATGGTGGGCTTCAACTACCGCAAGGTGCCCGCGATCAGCTACGCCCGGAGGCTGATCGGCGAGGGACGGCTCGGCACCCTGCGCCACGTCCGCGCCGCCTACCTCCAGGACTGGCTCGTCGATCCCCAAGCACCGCTCACCTGGCGGCTGCGACGGGAGCGGGCGGGTTCGGGGGCACTCGGCGACCTGGGCGCGCACATCGTCGATCTGGCGCAGCACCTGGCGGGGGAGCCGCTGACCGGGGTGTCCGCGGTCAGCAGGACGTTCGTGACGCGACGGCCGCTGCCGGCCGGGCCGTCCGCCGGACTCTCCGCGGCCGTCGGTACCGACGCGCACCGGGTCGGCGACGACCGCCGGGACGGCGACGGCGGCGGATACGAAGCGGGAGACGGCAGGGACGGCGCGGTGACCGTCGACGACGCGACCGTGTTCACCGGCCGGTTCGCCTCCGGTGCGCTGGCCTCCTTCGAGGCGACCCGGATGGCAGCCGGACGGAAGAACGCGCTGCGCCTGGAGATCAACGGGGAGCGCGGCTCGCTCGCCTTCGACCTGGAACGCCTCAACGAACTGTCCTTCCACGACCACACCGAACCCGCCGCCACGGCGGGCTTCCGGCGCATCCTCGTGACCGAGCCCGAGCATCCCTACCTGGAGGCGTGGTGGCCGCCGGGCCACGCCCTCGGGTACGAGCACACCTTCGTCCATCAGGCCCGCGACCTGGTGCGGACGATCGCCGAAGGGTCCGCCCCCGCACCGTCGTTCGCCGACGGGCTCCAGGTCCAGCGGGTGCTCGCGGCGGTTCAGGAGAGCGCCGAGAAGAACTCCGTACACACCCCCGTGGTTCTCTAGGAGGTCCCGCGCATGCCCCGTCCCTTCACCCTGTTCACCGGTCAGTGGGCCGACCTGCCGCTGGAGGAGGTCTGCCGGCTGGCTCGCGACTTCGGCTACGACGGCCTCGAACTCGCCTGCTGGGGCGACCACTTCGAGGTGGACAAGGCCCTGAGCGACCCCGGCTACCTGGACGGGCGGCGCGAGCTGCTCGACCGCTACGGGCTCAAGTGCTGGGCGGTCTCCAACCATCTCGTCGGCCAGGCCGTCTGCGACCACCCGATCGACGAACGCCACCGGGGCATCCTGCCGGCCCGGGTCTGGGGCGACGGCGAACCCGAAGGGGTGCGGCGCCGGGCCGCCGAGGAGATGAAGGACACCGCCCGCGCCGCGGCCGCCTTCGGGGTGCGCACCGTCGTGGGCTTCACCGGCTCCTCCATCTGGCACCTGGTCGCGATGTTCCCGCCGGTCCCGCCGCACATGATCGAGCGTGGGTACGAGGACTTCGCGGAACGCTGGAACCCGGTCCTGGACGTGTTCGACGCCGAGGGCGTGCGGTTCGCCCACGAGGTGCACCCCGGCGAGATCGCGTACGACTACTGGACCACGCACCGCGCGCTGGAGGCCGTCGGCCACCGGGCGGCGTTCGGGCTGAACTTCGACCCGAGCCATTTCGTCTGGCAGGACCTGGACCCCGTGGGATTCCTGTACGACTTCCGCGACCGGATCCACCACGTGGACTGCAAGGAGGCGCGCAGGCGGCTGGACGGCCGCAACGGGCGCCTCGGCTCGCACCTCCCGTGGGGCGACCCGAGGCGGGGCTGGGACTTCGTCTCCGCGGGGCACGGCGAGGTGCCGTGGGAGGACGTGTTCCGGATGCTCCGGTCCATCGGCTACGACGGGCCGGTCTCCGTGGAGTGGGAGGACGCGGGGATGGACCGGCTGGTGGGGGCGCCGGAAGCGCTCGCCACGCTCAGGCGGTACGACTTCGAGCCGCCGTCCGCCTCGTTCGACGCGGCGTTCGGGGGCGGTGACTGAGGGCGTCCTCGCGTACGGCGGGAGGCGGGCCCCGACGACCGTCCTCGCCCACGACGGGTGCGGTGGCAGCACGGTGTCCTCGCGCCGGGCCGGGGGAGCGGTGGGCCGCGTTCATGCGGTGGCGGCCGTGTGCCCGCCCGGTGCTCACTCCTGCCCTCGGCCTGCCCGTACCCGACCGCCACCCCCGCCCCCGGCCTGCCCGCGCCCGGCCCCCCACCCCTGCTTTGTCCCGGCACGGGAAGAAGTTGGACGAGAACGCCGCACAAGGGCTTTCCGGTCCGGACGAAGAGGTCTACCGTCCAAGGCATGTCCATGACATAACTCGCACCCGGACGAAGCGCGCGGCAGTCCCGCGCGGCACGGCACGGCAGCACTCGCCCGTACCACCGGCATTCTCCGGAGGACACTCGTGCACCGAACAAGAGCCAGAAACCAGAACGGAACGTGGCTCCGCGTCCGCAGGACCCTCGCGCTGCTCACCGGCGGCCTGCTCGCGGCGACCACCCTGACCCTGGGCGCCTCGCCCGGAGCGGCCGCGACGGGGCCGGCGACACCGGCCGCCGCGGACACACCGGCCGCTCCCGCGCACGCGGCGGCGACGGCCGCGGCCGAGGGGCTCCAGCAGGTCACCCTCGCCAAGGGCGCCGCCGAGACCGGGGAGCCCATGACCCTCGCCGTCCTCCCCGACCGCAGCGTGCTCCACACCTCGCGCAACGGGGAGCTGCGCCTCACCGACAGCGGAGGGAACACCCGCGTGGTGGGCGCCGTGCCCGTGTACTCGCACGACGAGGAGGGGCTCCAGGGCGTCGCCGTGGACCCGGACTTCGACAGGAACCGGGCCGTCTACCTCTACTACGCGCCGCCGCTGGACACCCCCGCGGGCGATGCCCCCGAGAACGGCACGGCCGCCGACTTCGCCCCGTTCGACGGCGTGAACCGTCTCTCCCGCTTCGTCCTCAAGAGCGACGGCACCCTCGACAACGCCAGCGAGAAGAAGATCCTCGACATCCCGACCTCACGCGGCATGTGCTGTCACGTCGGCGGCGACATCGACTTCGACGCCGACGGCAACCTGTACCTGTCGACCGGCGACGACACCAACCCGTTCGCCTCCGACGGATACACGCCCATCGACGAACGCCCCGACCGCAACCCGGCGTTCGACGCGCGGCGCAGCTCCGGCAACACCAACGACCTGCGCGGCAAGATCCTCCGCATCAAGGTCGCCGACGACGGCTCGTACACCGTTCCGGAGGGGAACCTCTTCCCGCCGGGCACCGACAGGACCCGCCCCGAGATCTACGCGATGGGCTTCCGCAACCCGTTCCGCTTCTCCGTCGACAGGGCCACCGGCATCCTCTACGTCGGCGACTACGGTCCCGACGCGGGTGCCGCCGACCCGAAGCGCGGCCCTGCCGGACAGGTCGAGTTCGCGAGGGTGACCGGACCGGGCAACTACGGCTGGCCGTTCTGCACCGGTGCCAACGACGCCTACGTCGACTACGACTTCGCGACGAAGACGTCCGGCGCGGCCTTCGACTGCGCCGCCCCGAAGAACACCTCGCCGCACAACACCGGTCTCGTCGACCTGCCGCCCGCCCAACCCGCCTGGATCCCGTACGACGGCGGCTCCCTGCCCGACTTCGGCACCGGCTCCGAATCCCCGATGGGCGGACCCGTCTACCACTACGACGCCGCCCTCGACTCGCCCGTGAAGCTCCCGGAGGCGTACGACGGGCAGTTCTTCGCCGGGGAGTTCGGCCGCCGCTGGATCAAGGCCGTCGCACACGACGCCGACGGCACCGTCCGGTCCATCAACCCCGTCCCGTGGACCGGGACGCAGGTGATGGACATGGCCTTCGGGCCCGACGGAGCGCTGTACGTCCTCGACTACGGCACCGGATGGTTCGGCGGGGACGAGAACTCCGCCCTCTACCGCATCGAGAACGCGGCCGGCGGACGCTCGCCCAACGCCGTGGCCTCCTCCGACAGGACCTCCGGCCAGGCGCCGCTGAAGGTGCGGTTCTCCTCGGCGGGCACCGTCGACCCCGACGGCGACGCCCTGACCTACGCCTGGGACTTCGGCGACGGCGGCACCTCGACGGCCGCCGACCCCACGTACACGTACCGGAAGAACGGCACCTACACGGCCACCGTCACCGCCAAGGACCCGACGGGACGCACCGCTTCCGCCAGTGTGCACATCACGGTCGGCAACACGGCGCCGAAGGTCGAACTGAAACTCCCCGGGGACGGGCAGCTGTTCGCCTTCGGTGACGACGTGCCGTTCCAGGTGACCGTCACCGACCCCGAGGACGGCACCGTCGACTGCGCCAAGGTCGAGGTCCGCTTCGTCCTCGGCCACGACAGCCACGGCCACCCCATCACCACCGTCAACGGGTGCTCCGGCACCATCAAGACCGCCATGGACGGCGGCCACGACCCCAACGCCAACATCTTCGGGGTCATCGACGCCTCCTACACGGACGGCGGAGGCGGCGGTCAGGCCCCCCTGTCCGGCCACGACCAGTCCCAGCTCCAGCCGCGCCACCGCCAGGCCGAGCACTACTCCGCCTCGTCCGGCATCAAGGTCTACGACAAGGCGCCCGCCCACGGCGGCAAGACAGTCGGCGACATCCACGACGGGGACTGGATCTCCTTCAAGCCGTATCTCCTCGGCGACTCCAACCGGCTCACCGCCCGCGTCTCCTCAGGCGGCAGCGGGGGCTTCCTGGAGGTGAGGGCGGGTTCGACGACCGGCACGATCCTCGGCTCCACCCCGGTCCCGGTGACCGGCGGCTGGGAGACGTTCCAGGACGTCGACGTACCCCTGCGCAACGTGCCCAGGAAGGCCACCGAACTCTTCCTCGTCTTCAAGGGAGGCGCCGGGGCCCTCTACGACGTCGACGACTTCGAGCTCGTCCACAGCACTCCGGACAGGAACGCCAAACGGGTCCTGGTCTTCTCGAAGACGGCCGGCTACCGCCATGACGCGATCCCCGACGGCGTCGCCGCGCTCAGGCAGCTCGGCGAGGACAGCGGCATCACCGTCGACGCGACCGAGGAGGCACGGCAGTTCACCACCGCCAACCTCGCCCGGTACGACGCCGTCGTGTTCCTGTCGACCACCGGTGACGTGCTCGGCGCCGACCAGCAGAAGGCGTTCGAGAACTATGTGGCCACCGGCGGCGGCTACATGGGCGTCCACGCGGCGGCGGACACCGAGTACGACTGGCCGTTCTACGGGGGACTCGTCGGCGCGTACTTCTCCTCGCACCCCGCGATCCAGCCCGCCACCGTCCGCGTGGAGGACCACGAGCACCCGGCCACCGCCCACCTCGACGACGAGTGGAACCGCACCGACGAGTGGTACAACTACCGCACCAACCCGCGCGGTCGGGCCCGGATCCTCGCCACGCTCGACGAGACCACCTACACCGGCGGCACCATGAAGGGCGACCACCCCATCACCTGGTGCCAGACCTACCAGGGCGGCCGGTCCTTCTACACCGGCCTCGGCCACACCAAGGAGTCGTACGCCGAGCCCGCCTTCCGTCGGCTCCTCCTCGGCGGACTGCGCTACGCCTCCGGCCAGGTGAAGGCCGACTGCAAGCCCGACACCGGCTACCGGACGATCTTCAACGGCAGGACGCTCGACGGCTGGAAGCAGGCGGGACCCGGCGGATTCGACGTCGTCGACGGCGAACTGCGCTCCGTCGGTGGTATGGGACTGCTCACCTATCGGGCCAAGGAACTCGGGGCCTACTCGCTCAAGCTCGACTGGAGGATGAGCGGCGACGACAACTCCGGGATCTTCGTCGGCTTCCCGGAATCCGACGACCCCTGGTCCGCGGTGAACAACGGCTACGAGATCCAGATCGACGCCACCGACGCGCCCGACCGCACCACGGGGTCCGTCTACACGTTCAAGGCGCCGAACACCAAGGCCCGCGACCGCGCACTACGCCCGCCCGGCCAGTGGAACAGCTACGAGATCAAGGTCCTGGGCGAACGCCTCCAGGTCTTCCTGAACGGGGTGAAGATCAACGACTTCACCAACACCGATCCGGCGCGGAGCCTGAAGAGCGGATACATCGGCATCCAGAACCACGGTGCCGACGACCATGTGTCCTTCCGCGACATCAAGTTGAAGGAACTGCCCGCGGCGTAGCACGGCCGCCGGTCGGTCAACCGACGCCGGAAACAGGTCGATTCGGTCTGAGACCAAGGTCCGGTGACCCATGCCGCGGGCGGACGGTGGGCGGGTGCGAGGGCGCCCCGCCCGCCGTCACCGCCGGGTCCGTCCCGTCCCGTTCCCTCCGTCCCCGTCCCTGGCCCTGTCCCATTTCCCTCTCTTCCCGTCCCCGCCCCGCCGCACCTTTGTTGTACAGCGCGCTCCGCCCGGCCCAGCCAGGACCCCGACAAGGGAGGCAGCCCGTGTCAGCACCCGCCGTACGTACCGGAGTCTGGTTCGTCGGAGCACGCGGTTCCGTCGCCACCACGGCCGTGGCGGGCCACGCCGCGGTCGCGGCGGGGCTCCACCCGGCGATCGGCATGGTCACCGAGACTCCACCGTTCGCCGGCAGCGGCCTTCCCGCCCTCGGCTCGCTCGTCTTCGGCGGACACGACACCGCCGACCGCCCGCTGCCCGAGCGGGCCGAGGCGCTGGCCGCCGGGGGAGTGCTGCCGCACGGACTCCCGGCGGCGGTCCACGACGCACTCGCCCGGGCGGACAAGGAGATACGTCCCGGCGGCCCCCTGCCGGGCGACACCCGCGGCGACGAGGAACTCGTCACCGCCCTCGCCGCCGACCTCGAGGACTTCGGCCGCCGCAACGGCCTGGCCACAACGGTCGTGATCAACGTCGCCTCCACGGAGCCCGTCCCGGACCCCGCTGACCCGCGGCTGCCCGCCAGTTCGCTCTACGCCGCCGCCGCGCTCCGGGCCGGCTGTCCGTACGTCAACTTCACCCCCTCCACCGGACTGCGCCACCCCGCCCTCCGGGACGCCGTCGCGGACTGCGGACTCCCGCACACGGGCCGCGACGGCAAGACCGGCCAGACGTTGCTCCGCTCCGTGCTCGCTCCGATGTTCGTGCAACGCGCCCTGTCCGTACGGGCCTGGTCGGGCACCAACCTGCTCGGCGGCGGGGACGGCGCGGCACTCGCCGACCCGGGCGCGGCCGAGGCGAAGAACGCGGGCAAGGAACGTGTCCTCGCCGATGTCCTGGGCACCGCACCGGAGGGCGAGGTCCACATCGACGACGTACCGGCGCTGGGGGACTGGAAGACGGCCTGGGACCACATCGCGTTCGACGGATTCCTCGGGACCCGCATGGTGCTCCAGACCACCTGGCAGGGCTGCGACTCCGCACTCGCCGCACCACTGGTCCTGGACCTCGCGAGACTGGTGGCGCGTGCCCACGAAAGAGGGCTGACCGGACCACTGCCCGGGCTCGGCTTCTACTTCAAGGACCCGGACGACGGACCCGCCGCGCTGTTCGAGCAGTACGGACGCCTGCTCGCCTTCGCCGACACCCTGCGGGGGCCGCGGTGAGCGCCCGCGCCTGGGCGGAACTGCTACGAGTGTCGGCGCTGTTCACCGTCCCCGGTGACGCGCTCGCCGGGGCGGCGGCCACCGGACGGAGTCCCGGCCGGGGCACCGCGCTCGCCGTGGGCGCCTCCCTCTGCCTGTACGAGGCGGGTATGGCGCTCAACGACTGGGCCGACCGCGAGGAGGACGCCGTCGACCGCCCGCACCGCCCCCTACCCTCGGGGCGCGTCGCCCCCGGTGCGGCCCTTGCGGCGGCGGGGGCGCTGACGGCCGCCGGACTCGGACTCGCGGCCCGGGCCGGCCGCCCCGCCCTCGTGGTCGCCACGGGACTGGCGGCGACCGTCTGGGCATACGACCTCCGGCTCAAGCACACCCCGGCCGGACCGGCGGCGATGGCAGCGGCACGCGCCCTCGACCTGCTGCTGGGAGCCGCCGCCACGGCCACCGCGACACCGGGTACGACAGAGCAGAGGCGGCGTTCGGCCGGTACCGGTACGGGCGCACGCGCCGGCTCACGACCGTGCTCCGGCCCGAACGCGGACAGCGGCGCGGTCACGAGCGGGCCCGCGGCACCGCGTTCCGGCGGCTTCGTCCGGGGCGGTGGATCCGTACGGGCCGGTGGCCGTGCCGGGGCCGGTGGTCCCGTACGGGCCGGTGATTTCGCGCAGGCCGGTGGCTTCGTACGTGTCGGTGGCTTCGCGCGGGCCGGCGGTCCTGTACGGGCCGGTGGTTCCGTACGTGTCGGCGGCTTCACGGGCGTCGGTGGTTCCGTACGGGCTGCCCTCCCGGCCGCCGGACTGCTCGGGGTGCACACCTACGCCGTCACCGCCGTCTCCCGGCACGAGGCACGGGGCGGCTCCACCGCCGTCCCCCTCGCCGCGCTCGTGACCACGGCGGCACTCGGCGCCACGATCCTGCGAGAGCGGTGCGACCCATGCGAACAGCCAGGGGCCGTGGTCCCTGTCCCGCGTGCCGGGCGGGCCACGAACCCGCTCCCGTTCACCGCGCGAGGCCCGGCCCAACGGCAGCGACCGCACCGCCCGTCCCCGCCCCCGGCGCCCGCCACCCGTCTTCTCCTCACCGCACTCACCGGGGCGTATCTCCGCACCGCCACCGGCCCCCTCCTGCACGCGGCCCTCAACCCGTCCCCACCGCTCACCCAACGTGCCGTGGGAGCCGGTATCCGCGCGGCGATCCCGCTCCAGGCGGCTCTCGCCGTACGCGCCGGGGCGACCGGCACGGGCATGGCCGTCATGGGGCTCGTCCCACTCGCCCGCGCCCTCGCCCGGAAGGTGAACCCCACATGACGATCCGTTTCGGCTACGGCACCAACGGGCTCACCGACCTTCGCCTCGACGACGCCCTCGCACTCCTCGCCGACCTCGGATACGACGGTGTCGGCCTGACCCTCGACCACATGCACCTCGACCCGCTCGCCCCGGAACTCGCCGCACGTACCCGGCGGGTGGCGGCCAGGCTCCAGGAACTCGGCCTCGGCGTCACCGTCGAGACCGGCGCCCGCTACGTCCTCGACCCCCGCCGCAAGCACGGCCCCTCCCTCCTCGATCCGGATCCCGGCGCCCGCGAGGCCCGCACCCGGCTGCTCGTCCGGGCCGTCGACGTCGCCGCCGACCTCGGCGCCCACGCGGTCCACTGCTTCAGCGGCACCATGCCGCTGGGCACCGCCCCCGACACCGCCTGGCGGCGCCTCGCCGCCTCCCTCGCTCCCGTCCTGGACGCCGCCGACCGGCGCGGCATCCCCCTCGCGATCGAACCGGAACCCGGGCACCTCCTCGCCGCCCTCGACGACTTCCACCACCTCCGTGCCCTCACCGGCGATCCGGAACCGCTCGGACTCACCCTCGACATCGGCCACTGCCAGTGCCTGGAAACCGTCCCACCCGCCGACTGCGTCCGCGAAGCCGCTCCCTGGCTGCGGCACGTCCAGATCGAGGACATGCGACGGGGCGTCCACGAACACCTCCCGTTCGGCGAGGGCGAGATCGACTTCCCGCCCGTGCTCGACGCGCTCGACGTTCTCCCGGACGCCGGATACCGCGGTCTCACCGTCGTCGAACTGCCCCGCCACTCCCATGCCGGTCCCGAACTCGCCCGCACATCCATCGAGTTCCTCCGCGCACACGGCCGGTCGAGCCGCTGACACCGCCGAAGGGAGCAATGCCATGCCGACGACCCCCCCGATGAACCCGAGGGATGCAACGAACCCGACGGATCCGACGAGCCCGACGGACCACACCTCCCCGGCGGTCCCGCCGGCCGTGAAAGTGTCGGAGACGATGTCGCTCCCGGCCCCGCTGCTGGCCCGCGAGGAACTGGGCGCCCGGCTCGGCGGGGCCGCGCGCGCCTGGCTCGACGAGGCCCTCGCCGAGGCGGAGCACGCCGCCGCCCACGAGGACGCCGAGCAGCCCGTCGGACCGTACGGCGCACCCCCGTGGGAGCTGCGGTACGCCGCCGCCGGCCGGAGCTGCGGACCGGAGCACGCCGACTCCGTACGCGCCCTGCTGCTCGTCGAGGCCCACGCCGCCCTGCCCGTCGTCACCCGGCTCTACGAACAGGGCACCGCGGCCGAGCGGCGCGCCGTCCTGCGCGCCCTTCATCTGCTGGACCTCGGACCCACCGCCCTCCCGCTCGTCGAGGACGCCCTGCGCACCAACGACACCCGGCTGATCGCCGCGGCCGTCGGCCCGTACGCCGCCACCCACCTCGACGCGCACAACTGGCGCCACGCCGTCCTCAAGTGTCTCTTCACCGGCGTCCCCGTGGACGCCGTGGCCCGGCTGGACCGCCGCTCCCGTGGGGACGCCGAACTCGCCCGCATGCTGGGCGACTTCGCCGCCGAACGCATCGCGGCCGGCCGTGACGTCCCCGCCGGTCTCACCCGCGTTCTCGGCCTCACCACCCCCACGCAGGAGTCCTGATGCGCATCTTCGACCCCCACATCCACATGACCTCCCGCACCACGGACGACTACCGGGCGATGCACGACGCGGGCGTCCGCGCCCTCGTGGAGCCCTCCTTCTGGCTCGGCCAGCCCCGCACCTCGCCCGCCAGCTTCCTCGACTACTTCGACGCCCTGCTCGGCTGGGAGCCCTTCCGCGCGGCCCAGTACGGCATCGCCCACCACTGCACGCTCGCCCTCAACCCCAAGGAGGCGAACGACCCCCGCTGCACCCCCGTCCTGGACGCCCTGCCCCGCTACCTCGTCAAGGACTCGGTCGTCGCCGTCGGCGAGATCGGCTACGACTCCATGACCCCCGCCGAGGACACCGCCCTCGCCGCCCAGCTCCAGCTCGCCGCCGACCACGACCTGCCCGCCCTCGTGCACACCCCGCACCGCGACAAGCTCGCGGGGCTGCACCGCACCCTCGACGTCATCCGCGAGTCCCACCTCCCTGCGGAACGGGTCCTGCTCGACCACCTCAACGAGACGACCGTCAAGGACGCCCTGAACAGCGGCTGCTGGGCCGGCTTCTCCATCTATCCCGACACCAAGATGGACGAGGACCGCATGATCGCGATCCTCCGGTCCCACGGCACCGGGAGGATCCTCGTCAACTCGGCCGCAGACTGGGGGAGGAGCGACCCCCTCAAGACCCGCAAGGTGGGCGACGCGATGCTCGCCGCCGGGTTCGGCGAGGACGACGTCGACCAGGTGCTCTGGCGCAACCCCGTCGCCTTCTACGGGCAGAGCGGCCGCCTCCGGCTCGACACCGCCGCCCCGCCGGCCCTCCACGAGGGCAACTCCATCCTGCGCGGCGGGGAGTGAGGCGATGCGCTTCCGCCACCCCGACGGCTCCACCGTCCACCTCGCGTACTGCACCAACGTCCACCCCGCCGAAACCCTCGACGGCGTGCGCGCCCAACTGCGCGACCACTGCGAACCCGTCCGGCGCCGGCTCGGCCGCGACCGCCTCGGCATCGGCCTCTGGCTCGCCCGGGACGCCGCCCGCGCCCTGACCGACGACCCGTCCGAACTGCGGTCCCTGCGCGCCGAACTCGACCGCCGAGGACTGGAGGTCGTCACCCTCAACGGTTTCCCGTACCGGGGCTTCGGCGCCGACGAGGTCAAGTACCGGGTGTACCGGCCCGACTGGACCGACCCCGAACGGCTCGCCCACACCACCGCCCTCGCCCGCCTCCTCGCCGGGCTCCTCCCCGACAACGTCACCGAGGGAACCATCTCCACCCTCCCCATCGCCTGGCGCACCCCCTTCGCGTCCGACCCCGAGGCCGCCGGTCTCGCCCACACCGCCCTCACCACCCTCGGGGAACGCCTCGACGCCCTCGCCGAACTGACCGGCAAGTCCATCCGCATCGGCCTCGAACCCGAACCGGGCTGCACGATCGAGACCACCGCCGACGCCCACACACCCCTCGCGGCCATCGGGCATCCGCGTATCGGCATCTGCGTCGACACCTGCCACCTGGCCACCTCCTTCGAGGACCCCGAGACCGCCGTCGACGCACTCGACGCCGCGGGCATCCGTGTCGCCAAGGCCCAGCTCTCCGCCGCACTGCACGCCGAACACCCCCACCTCCCCGAGGTGCGCTCCGCGCTCGCGGCCTTCGCCGAACCCCGCTTCCTCCACCAGACCCGCACCCGAGCCGCCACCGGAGCCCTGCACGGCACCGACGACCTCGACGAAGCCCTCACCGGCCCGGCCCTGCCCGACCGCACACCATGGCGTGCCCACTTCCACGTCCCCCTCCACGCACCGCCCACGCCCCCTCTCACCTCCACCCTTCCCGTGCTCCGCTCCGCACTGACCCGACTGGTCGGAGGCCCGCGCCCCCTCACCGCCCACCTGGAGGTCGAGACCTACACCTGGCAGGCGCTCCCGGCCGCCCTGCGCCCCCGATCCCGCGCCCAGCTCACCGACGGCATCGCCGCCGAACTCACCCTCGCCCGCGACCTCCTGTCCGACCTCGGCCTCAAGGAACTCCCATGACCTCAGCCGAGACACCCCGCACCGCCGCGCCCACCCCTCTCCTCGTCATCGACGTCGTCGGGCTCACCCCGCGCCTCCTCGATCACATGCCCCGCCTCAAGGCCCTGGGAGGCTCGGGCACCAGCGCCCCGCTCGGCACCGTGCTCCCCGCGGTCACCTGCGCCGCCCAGTCCACCTTCCTCACCGGAACCGCTCCCGCCGAGCACGGCATCGTCGCCAACGGCTGGTACTTCCGCGAACTCGGCGACATCCTGCTCTGGCGCCAGCACAACGGGCTGGTCGCCGGGGACAAACTCTGGGACGCCGCCCGCCGCGCCCACCCCGGCTACACCGTCGCCAACATCTGCTGGTGGTACGCGATGGGCGCCGATACCGACATCACCGTCACCCCCCGCCCCGTCTACTACGCGGACGGCCGCAAGGAACCCGACTGCTACACCCGGCCGCCCTCCCTGCACGACGAACTCACGGACAGATTCGGCACGTTCCCGCTCTTCCACTTCTGGGGCCCCGGCGCGGACCTCGTCTCCTCCCGGTGGATCATCGACGCGACCCGGTACATCCTCGACACCCGCCGCCCCGACCTGGCGCTCTGTTACCTTCCGCATCTCGACTACGACCTCCAGCGCCACGGCCCCGACGATCCCCGCGCCCATCTGGCCGCGGCCGAACTCGACCGGGCCATTGCGCCGCTCCTGGACGACGCGCGACGCGAGGGCCGCACCGTCGTCGTCCTCTCCGAGTACGGCATCACCCGCGTCGACCGGCCCGTCGACATCAACCGGGCCCTGCGCCGCGCCGGACTCCTGGAGGTCCACACCCAGGACGGCATGGAATACCTCGACCCGATGGCCTCGCGCGCCTTCGCCGTGGCCGATCACCAGATCGCACACGTCTACGTACGCCGCCCCGAAGACCTCGCGGCGACCCGCGAAGCCCTCCAGGACCTCCCGGGCGTCGAGCGGCTCCTCGACGACGAGGGCAAGAAGGCCAACGGCCTGGACCATCCCCGTTCCGGGGAACTGGTCGCCGTCGCGGACCCGGACGCCTGGTTCACCTACTACTACTGGTTCGACGACGTCCGCGCGCCCGACTTCGCGCAACTCGTCGAGATCCATCGCAAACCCGGCTACGACCCCGTCGAGCTCTTCCTCGACCCCCAGGACCCGTACGTCCGGATCAGAGCCGCGACCGCCGTCGCCCGCAAGAAACTCGGCATGCGCTACCGCATGGCGGTCGTGCCCCTGGACCCGTCACCTGTTCGAGGCAGCCACGGCCGCCTTCCCATGAGCGACGAAGAAGGACCGCTCATCCTGTGCTCCACCCCCCACGCGTTCACCGGACCCGTCCGCGCCACCGAAGTGAAGTCCCTGCTCCTCGAACTTGCCGGACTGCACTGACGACCCCCCGTCCCGCGAAGGAGTTCCCGCATGAGCCGCCGTACCCCCGCCGATCCCGAACTCGCCCGCAGACTCGGCAGACGTTCCGTGCTCGGCGTCGCCGCCGGAGCCACCGCCGCCGCACTGCTCGGCGCCGGCGCTCCGGGCGCCGCCGCCCTCGACAAACCCCACGCCGATCCGCTGATGCCGCCCGGCCGCCTCGGAATCCAGCTCTACACGCTCCGCGACAAGGTGGCGACCCTCGGTTTCGCCAAGGTCTTCGCCGAACTGGCGGCGTACGGCTACGACGAGGTCGAGTACGCCGGCTACACCCAGGGCTCGGCCGGCGCCATCACCCTCGCGCAGCTGAGGAGGCTCGCCCACGATTACGGGCTGCGCGGCATAGGCAGCCACGTCGGCTACCACGACGACAACAACCCGAAGGCCTACACCTTCGCGCAGAACCTCACCAAGGTCCTCGACGACGCCCAGGCACTCGGCCTCACCCACATAGGCACCGCCTCCGGCCCCTTCCGCTACGGATCGACGGTCGACGCCTGGAAGCGCGCCGCCGAGGACTTCAACACCTACGGGGCGGCGGCCAGAGCGCGCGGAATGAAGTTCTACCAGCACAACCACGCCGAGGAGTTCTCCTTCGCCACCGACCGGCCGGACGTCCGCCTGTACGACGTCCTGCTCGCCGAGACCGACCCCGACCTGGTCTTCCTGGAGATGGACATCTACTGGGCCCATGTCGGCCGGTTCCGGTTCGGCAAGCGGCCGGACGGCACTCCCGCCCCCTTCGACCCGTTGGGCTACGTACTGAAGCAGCCCGGCCGCTACCCGCTCTTCCACGTGAAGGACGGCGAGCACGACGAGGCCGCCCGCGACGGCTACCGCATGGTGGACGTCGGTGACGGCGACATCGACTACCAGCGGTTCCTGGACGCCGTCACCAGGCCCCTTCCCCAAGCTCTCGGCTCCGCTCGAGCAGGGGGGACCCCATCAGGCCGCCGCGACCACCACTGGCAGGTGGAGCACGACCACCCGATCATCGACTCCTTCACCACGGCCCGCCGCTCGGCCGCCCACCTTCACTCCCTGCGCCGAAAGGGCTGCTGACCGCCGCGCGTGCCGGGGCTCCTCCGTCGCTCCGACGCCGAGGGAGGAGCCCCGGCGCCCACGGGCCGGCACATCCCCGCGCTTGTCACCGTGCGCATGCGTACGGATGCGGTGCGTCCGGTCGGCGGCGCGACGGTGCGCACAGGGGCCCCGGGAAGCCACCGCACGGCACTGACCACCGGAAACGTGGGTGAGAGGGACCCTGAACCCCTGGTATTGTTTTCCATGTCGCCGCGGGAAACCGGGGTCGACCACCTGGTCCGGGTGGCGGAATGGCAGACGCGCTAGCTTGAGGTGCTAGTGCCCTTTATCGGGCGTGGGGGTTCAAGTCCCCCCTCGGACACCATCAGGGTCAACCGACCAAATGAAGCTGCTCAAAGCGACAGAATGTCGCCTTGAGCAGCTTTGTTGTTGTTCTGTGTATGCGCTGATGCAGACGGTGCGGATCCCGGTGAACCCTCGACAGTGCCGCTGGCCCCTCTCGCCTGAGCCATCCCTCTCGTGCTCGGGCGCGCCCGCGCGTAGGCCCGTGCGTGCCACGATGTCGGCCCCTCAGGACAGATTCCTATTCTGTGCCCCGCGACGGGCTCCGTCGGTGCAAAGCCGTCCAGTCCGTGGCCGCGCCCGACGGAGATCTGTTTGGATGAGGTAACGCACCATCAGTAACACCCGGTGGCGGTTGCTTTGGCTTGAGTGTGACGTAGCGTTGCCCCTTTGGCGGTGTTCGGAAGAGCATCGCAAGGCATCGTCGTGCCCTCAGTCATGGGGCACCGAGGGGTATTGGGATGAAGCTCTGCTTCCTCGTCGAAGAGCTGTACCGGCATGACAGCATGCCGCTTGACGTGGTCCAGCGACTGAAGTCGTGGGGACACCAGGTGGACGTGGTGTGCCCCGGCGGCTCACTACTGCGGATCTCGGAAGAGGTGCGGGCGGGGACCCATGACGCCTGGGTGCTCAAGACCGTGTCCGGCGGCCCCGGGCTCACCGTGCTGGAAGCCGCGGCGGCTGTGGGCCTGACCACGGTGAACGATGCGCGGTCGATCCGCGCAGTGCGCGACAAGGTCCTCACATCGGTCATCGCGCGACAGCACGGGCTGCCGGTTCCGGTGACTTATTCGGCACCGAGGGCCACGCTGTTCGCAGATGTTCCCGAGGAGCTCTTCCCCCTGGTGGTCAAGCCCGCCGACGGGAGCTCGGGGCGCGGGGTGCGGCTCGTGTCGGACCCCGGGCGGCTGGCGGAGACGGAGCAGGCGGGGGAGCGCCAACTCATCGCGCAGCCCTACGTGTCCAACTCCGGCTCCGACCTGAAGGTCTACTGTCTCGCGGGCGAATTCCACGCGACCTTGCGCCGCTCCCCGCTCCACCCGGACGGGCCGCTCGACGAGGGAGCCGTCCCCCTGCCCGCCGAGGTGGCCGCAGCGGCGGCGAAGGTGGGAGCGGTCTTCGGCCTCGATCTGTACGGCGTCGACGTGGTGCTCGGCCCCGACGGCCCCGTGATCGTCGACATCAACGACTTCCCGAGCTTCCGCCAGGTACCCGACGCCGTGTCCCGGTTGGCCGGAGCCGTCCTCGACCTGGCCAGGACGGGCGGCGCCACCAGGACGGGCGTGCTCGCCCCTGCTCCGCGCATACCCGCGCAGCCGCGGATTCCCCATGGACTGCCTCATCCGCACCCCGTCCCCGGCCCCGAAGCGGACATGCTGGCAGCCGTACCGGGGGCCACGCAGATATGAGGGTGTGTCTGCTGACCGACAAGCCGGATCATCCGCTGCTCGCCGCAGCCTCTTCGGCACTGATCGAGGCCGGGCACCGGGTGACGTTCCTGAACCCGGACACCGGAACCGGATCCCCGTCGGAACTGGTGACCCCGGACGATCTCGCCGACGTCTACCTCCTCAAGGCCCATACCCCCCGGGCACTCGTGCTGGCCCGATTCCTCGAGGCACACGGCGCCCGGGTGGTGAACTCCGCCGCCGCGACGGAGCTGTGCCAGGACAGGAGCCGGACCGCCGCCGTGGCGGAAGGCGCCGGCCTGCCGATGCCCGGGACGAGGACCCTGGACGCGCTGTCGGAAGCCCTCCACGGAGCGGAGCGGCCGGAGAGCGGCTATCCGCTCATGGTCAAGAGCCGCCACAGCCGGCGCGCGGACCTCGTCGCCCGCGTGGACGGGCCGGCCGAACTCCGGGACCTTGCCGTCAAGTGGTCCGACGAGCCCGTCGTCCTACAGGAGTTCGTCGCGAACAGCGGCTGGGACCACAAGCTTTGGGTGATCGCGGGCGAGGTGTTCGCTGGGGTGCGCCCCGCACCCGTGGGCGCTCCGCCGGACGGTGCGCAGTCCGCGCCACTGGTCCGTGACCTGCCGCAGTCCTGGACCCGACTCGCCCTCCACACGGGAGAGGTCTTCGGCCTGGATGTCTACGGTGTCGACGTGCTGGACCGCGAGGGAGCGCCCGTCGTCGTCGACATCAACGCCTTCCCGGGCATCCGCGGACCGAAGGGCGCCCCTGCGGCGCTGGCAGCCCTGGCACTGCGACGCCCCCGGCCCGGCCTTCCCGCCTACGAGGTCTGACACGCCCCGGCCTCCAGCAGGAACTCGCCGAGGGCTGCGCTCGCTTGACGCTCCCACTCGCTGTGGCGAGCCGTCGGAAAGGGCCCTTCCACCGCCACGCTCGGCCGGTGCACACC
This sequence comes from Streptomyces sp. NPDC001750, assembly GCF_042892615.1. Lineage (NCBI taxonomy): Bacteria > Bacillati > Actinomycetota > Actinomycetes > Kitasatosporales > Streptomycetaceae > Streptomyces > Streptomyces sp. NPDC001750. Next base: position 63,615 of record NZ_JBIAUE010000016.1, read on the forward strand.
TCATCGGCGGCGCACGGGGCTGGGGCGGGCGTTGCATACCGCCCCAGCCGTCGCTCCCCAGCTCGCTCTTCTTGGTCCAGGACACCGGTCCTCGTTGTTGTGCGCGGTGGTGCCGAAGATCGACGAACCGGTGTCGAACAGGGGAACGGCAGCCTCGACACCAAGGAGAAGTCGCTGGTCGCAGGATTGTGTCGGTTGGCCGCCACCCCAGTGAAGACCTCACTTCATGTGGGGTCCTCCTCATGTCCGGGCAGTGGTGCGACCCGCCGCGCGACCAACGATCCGGCGAACCCCCCGGGGGGCGGCGCGGCCGTCGTCAGCTCCGGGTGGCGTACACGATGAGATTGTCGACGGGGTGGCCCTCGGCGTCGAAGGCGCCGTCGCAGGTGATGAGGCGCAGGGCGCGCTCGTCGGTGGCGCCGTAGACCTTCTTGGTCGGGAACGCCTTCTTGCCGACGGTCTCGGTGCCGGTGACCCGGAAGTGGAGTTCCGCGCCGCGGTCGTTGCGGACCGCGATGTCCGCGCCCTTGGCAATCTTCTTCAGGTCGTGGAAGACGGCCTTTCCGAAGCGGGTGTCGTTGTGCCCGATGAGAACGGCGGCGCCGCGCTCGCCCGGGGCGGGGTTGCCGGTGTACCAGCCGACGGTCATGCCCTTCTCGGCGGGCGGTACCTCCACGGTGCCGTCCGTGTTGAGTCCGAGCCGCATCACGTCACTGTCCACGCCGATCGAAGGGATGCTCAGGTGGATGGGGCGGGCGGCGGTGTCCGTCCGACCGGGGGTGTTCGTGTTCTCGGATCCCGTGTTCCCGGCGGAGCCGGCCGCTCCCGGGGCCGTGGCGGGGTACGCGGCATCGCCGCCGTCGCGGGCGGTTGACGGGGCGTCCGCACCGCCCGAGGAGCAGCTGGCGAGAGCGAGACAGACGAGCGCCGGAAGCATGGCGCGCCGGAGCGGCACGAGGGCACGGAACATGGGGGCTCCAGGGCGGGTGACGGGGAGGCAGGACGGCGGGAAGGGGGAGTGGGCGCCGCCCCGTCCGGGACGGGGCGGCGCCACCGGATGTGTGGGCCGGGGCGGCGCCAGAGCGCTCGGCGGTCGTCGTGCGCGGTCGTACGCCCGCGCGGTGGCTGCCGTACGCGACGCCCACCTCGGCGGTTCGTACCGGACCGACGGGCTTCCTATGGTCCCGACGGTCCGGGACCGCCGTGTGCCGGTCCGCTCAGTGGATCAGCGGCCCGGCTGCGCGGCGGCGCGGCGGCGCAGCACGAGCGTGCCCGCTCCCGCCACCAGAAGGGCGGCCGCGGCCGACCCGGCGAGGACGGTGGTGTTGTCCTCGGAGGCGGCGACCGGCCGCTCACCCGCGGCGACCCCGCCACGGGGCACGGCACCGCGGGGCGCCGGCGAGGACTCCCCGAGGTTGATCCTGGGGACGGGCTTGGCCCCGTCCTTGATGAGGACGGGGCTCTCGGGCGTGCCCTTCCCGGTGGTCGAGGCGGACGGCGAGGCCACCGGTGCCGAAGAGTCGGCGAAGGCGGCGGCGGACGGGACGAGTACCGCACCGGCCGCGACGGCGGCGAGGACGGCGGTACGCAGGGTCGAGCGATGGCGCATGCAGTGGACTCCATTCCGTATCGGCCCCGGCGTTGCCGGGTGCGGGTCCGCACCGGCACCGGGGCATGACGACAGGCTGGCGTGGAGTTGTGAGGAAGCTGTCAGACCGGTGTGGCCATCGCATCAGGTCCGCCGCGCGTCGTCCGGCCCGTCGATCCCTGTCACCGCGCCGGGCCCCCGGCCCCGTGCGTCCCTCCCTCCGGCTCGGGCTCCGTTCCCGCGCCGGCATCCGTGTCCGTGTTCGTGCGCCCCTCCATGCCCGCGTCCGCCTCCGCCTCCGCGTCCGTGGGATCGGTCGGCAGCCGCAGTGTGAACACCGAGCCCTGCCCCTCGACGCTGCTCGCGTCCACCGCTCCGCCGTGCGCCTCGACGAGCTTCCGTACGATCGCCAGGCCCAGCCCGCTGCCCCCGGTGCGGCGGTTGCGGGACTTCTCGGCGCGCCAGAAACGGTCGAAGACATGTGGCAGATCACCGGCCGCGATGCCGCTGCCCGTGTCGACGACGTCCACCACCACCTGGTCCCCGGCCTCCGACACGTACGCGTGCAAGGTCACCCGCCCGCCCTCCGGGGTGTGACGCACCGCGTTGGAGACCAGGTTGCCGATGGCCTGCCGCAGTCGCACCGGGTCGGCCGTCAGCCCGGGGACCGGGGCGTCCGCGGCCGTGTCACGGACCGCCAGCACGACCCCGGCGGTCTCGGCCCGGCCCTGATGGGCCGCGGCGACCTGTTCCAGTACGTCTTCGATGCGCACCGGCTCGGGGTGCAGCCGCAGCACGCCCGCGTCGGCGGCTGCCAGGTCCTGGAGGTCGTCGATGATGTGCTGCAACTGCACGGCCTCCGTGTGCAGCGAGGCGATGAACGCCGGATCGGGCTCCGCCAGTCCGTCCTGCGCCGCCTCCAGCCAGCCCCGGATATTGCTCAGCGGGGTCCGCAGTTCATGGGCGACGTCGCTGACCATGTCCTTGCGCTGTTCCTCCAGGCGGGCCCGGTGGGCGGACATGTCGTTGAAGGCCGCGGCGAGCCGCCCGATCTCGCTGTCGTCGGTGACCCGCACGGGTGCGGACTCCTGCCCGTCCCGCATCCGCTGCGCGGCGCCGGTGAGGGCCCGCAGCGGGCTCACGAGCCGGGCACCCGCGAGCATCGTCGCGCCGACCGTGAGCGCCAGGACGAGGGCGGCGGCGCCCGCGATCTTCGCGGTGTTCGACGGGGAGAGCGCGAAACCGGGCACGGTCGTGTCATTCGCGTCGCCGATGAACAGCATCGCGGGCGAGGCGACATGGGAACTGAGCTGCTCGCGACGGGCCGTGCCCACACAGGAGGCCGTGGCGCGGTCGTCGTCGCCGGTACGCACGCCCGGAACGGGGACGGGCGCCTCCGTGGACAGGACGATCAGGGGCGGTTCGGACGGCTGCGCCCACGTCAGGTCCAGGTTGAGCCGCACGCCCTCGCGGCCCTGCCGTACCAGACAGGCGTTGGCGAGCCGGTTGAGCGCCGTCAGCGCCTTCCGCTCGGTTGCGGTCGGCCGGTCCAGTTCCTCGGCCGCGCACCGCGTGCCGTGGGCCTCGTCCGAGTCGTTGCCGACCACCTTCACGCGCGGGCGTCCGCTGGGCCCCCGTACCACGTCCGCCGCGACCCCGAGCCGGCTCATACAGGCCGTGCTGCGCTCGGCGGCCCGCTGCAGAACGGTGCGTTCGGACGCCGGCAGCCGGAACGGGCCGACCGCGCGCGGATCGATCCGGTCGGCCGCGCTGCCCGCCTCGCCCACCGGCTGGGACAGGGCCGTGTCCACGGAGAGCGGGTCGACGACCGCCGATGCCTGGGGCGGCAGCGCGGGCCGGGACGGCGCCGTGGCGGAGTCCGCGAGGAGCCCGCGCTGTTCCGTCGTGAGCGCGATCCGCCGACCGGACCGCCGTGCCAGGTCGCGCACGGTGGCCTCGACGCCGTCCCACGTCGGGTGGGTGGCCGCGTATCCGAGAAGGGTGTTGTAGATCCTGGCGTCGGCGGTGAGGTTGCGCCCCTGCTCCTGCTTGATGGCGCCGGACGTGGTCTGCACCGCCAGCCACGCGGTCGCGGCCACCGAACAGGCCGCCACCAGCGCCGATACGGCCAGCAGACGGCCGAACAGGCTCTTGCGGAGCGGCAGCCGGTCCGGCCGGACGCGACGTCGGGCCTCCTTTGGGCCACGGACGCTCGCGCCGCGGCCCGGGTTACGACGGCGCACGCGAGGCCCCCCTCGCCGGGTCGGTCAGCTTGTAGCCCACCCCGAAGACCGTGAGCAGCCGGGCGGGCCTGCGCGGTACGGGCTCGATCTTCTTCCTCAGGTTCATGATGTGCACGTCGACGGTCCGGAAGCTGATGTACCGGTCGAAGCCGTGCAGTTCCTCCAGGAGCCGCTGCCGGGAGAAGACCCGTTCCGGCTCGGCCGCCATGGCGGCGAGGATCCTGAACTCGCCACGGGTGCACTCCACGGACCGACCCTCCACCGACACCTCGTGCCGGACCGGATCGACCGTCAGCGCACCCACCCGTAGCACCTGATCCGCGGCGGTGTCGACGGCCGCCGCCCCGCGCCGGCTGCGCCGCAGCAGGGTCCGCACCCGCGCCATCAGTTCGCGCGGGCTGTAGGGCTTCGTCATGTAGTCGTCCGCGCCGAGGTCCAGCCCCAGCAGGAGGTCGTCCTCGGTGCTGCGGGCCGTCAGCATCAGCACCGGCACCTCCCGGTGCTCGGCGCGCAGTACGCGCACCACGTCCAGGCCGTCCGCCCGCGGCATCATCACGTCGAGCACCAGCAGATCGGGCTCCCGGTGCCGGACCTCGGCGAGGGCGGCGAGCCCGTCCGCGACGACCCGGACCGAGTGCCCCTCGTGTTCGAGATAGCGGCGTATGAGCTCCGCCTGCTTCTCGTCGTCCTCGGCGACCATGACGTTTGCGCACACGCGGACGATCGTAGACGAGCCCCGACGGCCTCCCGCGGGGCTCTCGTCCGAGTACGGTCCCGGTCCGCGGACCGGTGGACCCGGTCGCGGCGGCCGGGACTCCGGCTCACGAAACGGCGCGGGACCGCGACCGTGACCGGGAGCCGACGGACGCCTCACGGGTGCGGACCGGAGGACCGGTCGATCCGGGGCTACGTCCGCGGCCCGGCGCGACGGCGGCGCGCGACCCGCCTCGGCGCCGCCCGGCCCTCGTGACCCCGTGCGCCGCCCCGGGGCGTCAGCGCGCGGACGCGACCACCGGGTAGTGATCGGACAGGTTGGTGTACGTGTAGCTCCTGCCCCAGCTGGTCACCGTCCAGGGCGCGCTCCGCTCCTTGATCACGTCGTTGGTCCACCCGGACGGCTTGGCGTGCCCGGCGCGGTGCAGCACGTGATCGAGGTCCTCGCGCGGGTCGTCCGGGTAGCGGTCGGCGGCGACGGAGTTGTCCCGGGTGTCGAACGAGTACGGGTGGCCGGTACGGGCGTCGGCGGCGGTCAGTCCCGCGTCGGAGAGCATGGACGCGTACTCGGAGGAGTGCGAGTCGACGTTGAAGTCCCCGGCCACGACGACCTGTTCGGACGCGGGGATGTTCTTCGCGTCGAGGAAGGCGTCGATCTCCTTGAACTGCAGACTGCGCTTCGCGGCCGCCTCGCCCGCCCCGCAGCCGGGATCGGTCGACTGCGTGTGCGTGCCGACGACGTGCACCGGGGTGCCGTTGACGTTCAACTCGACGTAGGCGAAGCCCTTGTTGGACCACCAGTCGCTGCCGCAGGCGTCCTTGTAGATGTACTGCTCCTTGCGGACGACGGGCCACTTGCTCAGCACCGTGACGCCGCCGTCCTCCGGAGTGACGGCCGAGTACGCCCCGCCGGTCGCGTCCCAGCCGCTCTTGCTCCGCCCCACCACGGGGGTCTGGTACGGGTACTGGGCGGATGTATTGCGCAGCAGGGCGTCGGAGGCCGAGTTGTCGAACGCCTCCTGGAGCACCACCACGTCATTGCCCTGGAAGAAGGAGGCCCTGGGTATTTCCGCGGCCCGGTGGTCCTGCCCCCAGTTGGGGTAGAGGGTCTTGCTGAAGACGAACGCGTTGTACGTGAGGACGCGCAGGGACGGGGTGTCCGCCGCCGACGCCTGCGGGACGTTCGCGGCGAGCGCGACCGCGGCGAGTGCGGTGGCCAGAGCCGCGCCGGAGGCGCGGCGGGGGGTGGAGTGCGGCACGGGGTCTCCCGGAGCGGAATGAGGGTGGGACGTTGCCGTCGCCCATCAAAGCAGGGCGAGTTACCCGTGGGTAGACAGTGGATGCCGGGAGTCTTGCCGCAGCACCACGAATGAACGGGGGGCGTGCTGGAGTGCCGGGCGGGCGGAGCGTGAACGGCTGCGACGGACCGTCCGAGGAGTGTTCCGGCCCCATCCGTACGGGGCCGGCCTCCGGGCGCCCCGGGGCGGTCCTGCTCGGACGCGCGCACGGCCGATGCGCGTCGAAGGGGGCGAACACCGCGCGCTCTGCGGGAGATACCGGGCCGCGTGACGCTAACGTTGGTCCGCACGGTGGCGGCGGCGGTGCCGGGGAGGGCGTACCGCGCGGAACACCGGGAACGAGGAGTGCGCGACATGCTGGATCCCACATCGGTGGCGGCGATCTCGGCGGTACTCGGTGCGATCGGCGCGGGAATGGCCAACGAGGCCGGGAAATGGGCCTGGGAGTCGACCGGCGGCGTCGTGCGCAGGATCGTCGGCAGGGAGGTCGTCGCGCCCGTCGCCGCGGACGAACGTGACGACGTGGCCCGCCTGATCCACGAACGGATCCGCACCGACCCGCAACTCGCAGGCCGTTGGTCCCTGTTCGCCGCGCGACTGCCCGACGGTCCGCGTCCGGTCAGGGCCGTCGGATCGCACCTTCCCGCCTCCATAAGGTTCTTCACGGACCGCAAGGAGGCGATGAGGCGGCTTCACCGCGAGGCGTCCCGTCGTGCCGACGGCAGGCCCCGGCTGGCCCTGGTGCACGGCCCCGATGGAATGGGCACCAGCACCCTCGCCGCGCACTTCGGCTCACGGCACGGCCGCCTCTTCCCGGACGGCCGGATCTACGCGGACCTCGGCGGCGGTGGCGTCGGGAGCGCACGGGACACCGGCGCCGTCCTGCGCGCGCTGCTGCGTCAACTCGGTGTGCGCGACGAGGACATGCCGCCCGCCACCGACCTGCTCGGCGAGTTCTTCCGCCACTGCGTGACCGACCGCAAACTGCTGGTGGTGCTCGACCACGCGCATTCCGCGGCACAGGTCAGGCCGTTCCTCACCTCGGCCCCGGGAGTCTTCACCATCGTGGTGGCCAGGTCACCGTTCCCCGGCCTCGACGCCCTGCGGGTCCCTGTGGGCCCGTTGACGGACAGGGATGCGGTGCGGCTGCTCACCGACATCACCGACAAGTCCACCGTCGCCGCCGCTCGCGCCATGCTGCCGTCGCTGCTCGAACGCTGTGGTGGATCGCCCTACGCGCTGCGGGCGGCGGCGGCGCGGCTCTCCACTGCCCCGCCGCCCACGCCCGCCGCGGTGGCGGACGGCGATCCGGTGAGAGGCGCGGCGGACGACGCCTACCGGCTCCTGGCGCCGGAGGCCGCCAAGCTGTACCGGCTGATGGCGTTGCGCGGCTGGCCCGCCTTCGACGCCGACGTGGCCGCGCGGACCACCGGCCTGGACCCGGAGGCCGTCCCCGGCCTGCTCGAGGACCTCGCCGACAGGATGCTCCTGGAGCGCGCCCTCGGCGGAAACGGAGACTGGCGCTACCACTACCGCCCTGGTGTCCGCGCACACGCCGAGACCACGGCGATCCGGGACGACGGCATCGCCGCCTGCTCCGCCGCTCTCGGCCGCGCGCTGCTGGCCTACGCGGAACGGGCATCGGCCGCGGCCCATCAGGCCCTCCCGGAGAGCTGGCGTGTCCCGGCCCCCGCCGACGACGGGAGCGGGCGGCGGTACGAGGACAGGGGCGCCGCACTCGACGCGCTCCTCGCGGAGACGGGCAATCTGATCGAGGCCGTTCGCTGTGCCGAGGAGTCGGACGCCCCGGAGACCGGCGTACGGCTGTGCCGCGCGCTGTGGCCGGTGCAGCTCAAGGCGGGACACCACGAGACGCTGCTGCCGGCCCTGCGCACCGGTGCGCGACTGGCCGACGCCCACCTTCCCGGGAGTACCGACGCCGGGGCGCTGCACGCGCAGCTCGCGCACTCGCTCACCGAGTTGGGGCGCTGGGAGGAGGCGGAGACGGAGGCGAGAGCGGCGGCGCGGGCCGAGGAGGCCGCCGGTCACAAGCGGGGGCAGGCCTCGGCCGTCGAGTTCCTGGGCCTGCTGAGGCTGCGTCAGTGGCGGTACCAGGAGGCGTACGAGTGCTTCGACCGGGCCGCCGGCATCCTGGACACGATGGACGCGCGGGACGAGGGCGCGGCCGACCGGCCACGCGCCTCGGCCCTGCTGGAACGTCATCGCGGTCGGGCCCTGCGAGGGCTCGGACGCGGCGGGGAGGCCCGGCGGCGGCTGGAGACCGCGCTGAGCCACTTCCGGACGGCCCGCGACACGTACAACACGGCCCGGACCCTCACCGACCTGGCCGAGACCTGGCTGGACGACAATGACGGCGACGCGGCGCTGCCCCTGGTCGACGAGGCGATCGCGACCCTCGAAGGCCAGCGCGCCGAGTACCACGTGGCGTACCTCCGCCGCATGCGGGAGCGCTGCGTCGCCGGGTGACGCGCCGGCTCTCACCGGTCCTGTGGCGCGGGTGGCGTCAGAGGTGCGATCCGTACCCGGTGCAGCCGATCCCCCGTCCGTACGCGGAGCCCGGCATCCATCACCCGGGCGAGCCGCTCCGCGGGCACAGGCGCGTCGGGGACGTACGACGCCAGCCAGGCGTACAGGGCGGAGGCGTACGCGGCGGGATCCGCACCGGGTGCGTCCGCCGCGTCGGTCCCCGGGGCGGCCGACAACAGGAGCGGCTCCTCGCCCCGCACGCGCACCACACAGGCGGACGGTCCGGTCACATAGGCCGCGACGGAGCAGTTCCGGTGGCGGCGCAGCACCTCGGCGGTCCAGACCGCCGGGGAGCCGAAGCGCGGGTCGTCGGGTGTCCCGTCCCGGAACACGACATCGGCCAGGTCCAGGTGGTCCACGTCCCGGGTGTCCTCGTGCAGCGCGATGTGGAGTTCTCCGCCCCGGCCGGGGTCTGCCGCCGGGTGCGGATCGGCCCGGCGGCGGACCGCGACCTCCCCGGGCCCGAGCACCCACGTCCGTACGTGCAGCGGAACGGTCACCGTCCCCGGTTCGTGGTCCGGCAGCGGCAGGGGCTTCAACGAGGCCGGGCGATCGGGCTCCGGCGCTCCCATCATCGAGTAGAACAGCCGGCGCAGCCGGGCCGCGGACTCGCCCGGGACGGACGTGGTGAATTCCGCGGGCCCGGTCAGCGGCCGGTGACCGGCGAGAAGCCCTTCGATCTGGGCGACGAGCGACGTGCCGGGATCGAGCTTCGGAGCCTCCCGCATGAACGTGGAGATCGGCGCGTCCGGATCCAGGGAGTCGAGCGGCGCCGCCCCCAGCAGCACCGGGGTGCCGAGCGCGGCCGCGTAGAAGGTCACGGAACCGTGGTCTCCGATCACGGCGTCGGCGGCCAGCAGGGCCTGCCGCCACCCGTTCAGCGGGTCGATCAGCGAGAGGCCGGAACGCCGTGCGCGATCCAGCCAGGAACGGACCTGGCCGGGCCCGTGGCCGTGCCAGATGTTGGGGTGCAGTACGGCCGCGAACCGGTACTCGTCGACGGGGAACTCGGCGGCGACCCGGTCCAGCAGTGCCGCGACCACATCACCGCCATCCCCGCCGTCGCCGAACAACGACTCCGAGTTCCACGTCGAGTTGAGCAGTACGAGCCGCTGGCCCGGCCGCACCCCCAGCGCGCGGCGGAAGCGCTCGCGAAGCGGCCGTGCGGCCAGTATCCGGTCGAAGCAGGGGTCACCGGCGAGGACGGCCGTCGGCGCGGCCTCCGGGCAGGCGAGACGCAGGCGCTCGTACTGCTCGGGATGGGAGAGCACGAGGGCGTCCGCGATCGGTGTGCCGCCGCGGAGCAGCCATTCCGGCGCGAGGCCGAAGACGGGCGCGGCCCGGCCCGACCCCGGCCGGTATCCGGTATCCGGTATCCGGTATCCGGTATCCGGTGTTGCGAGCCTTTTAGTGTAGCCGACACCGTGCGAGAGGACGGCCAACCGGCCTGAAAATACGTCCAGTTGACCACCGAAGCTGGCGGAGACGGCCAGATCCACCCGTGTCTCGACCGCCTGCTCCCAGGGAAGGACGGGTACTCCCGTCTCGGCCAGCAGTTCCCCCGTACCGGACATGAACGCCGAGGACCCCGTACAGGTGGCCAGCAGTTGGATCCGCAGGTCGTCGTCGAACAGGGGGAGCACGTCGAGCAGCCGGGTCGCGGCGGTCACGTTGTGCACGACGACGAGGACCCGCAGGCACTCTCCCCGGGTGACCCATCGTTCCGCCTCGTCCCCCACCGGCACCCGCACCCGCCGGGTCCGCCCGTACTCGATCATCCGCACACCGCTCATCCACTCCGACTCGTCCGCTCCGGGCCGCTCACGCGTCGGGCCACGATAGTCAACCGGTGCGCGCGGTCCGACGGTCGACCGGCGGGCGGGCCGTCCGTCCCTTTTCGGTCAGTCATCAGTCAGTATCGGTCTCCGGCGATCGTTCATGTGGTGACAACAGTAGTGATCGACGCCGAAAGGATCACTGAATCTCCCTATAGTGAAGCCGCGTTGATCAGCCGACCACCGCAACGAGCGCAGCCCTCGTCACAGGAGAGTCCGTACGATGACGATGCCCGCATCCGCCGTGCCCGACCGTCCGACCGAGGCCGCGGCGCCCCCCGGAGGCGGCTGCCCGGCGCGCGCCGCTTCGCCGTCCGTCCCGCTCGGCGGGCCCGACTTCCACACCGATCCCCGGGTCCTGTACCGCACCATGCGGAACGAACACGGACCGGTGGTCCCGGTGGAGCTGCCCGGGGGATTCCCCGCCTGGCTGGTCATCGGGTACCGGGAACTCCACCAGGTCACCAGCGACGGCGAGCTGTTCCCGAGGGACGTCGGGCTGTGGAACCAGTGGGGGCGCGTCCCGGACGACTGGCCGCTGTTACCCATGGTCGGCCGGCCGATGCCGTCGGTCTACTTCACGGCCGGGGACGAGCATCGTCGCCACGCCCTCATGGTCGGACGGGTCCTGGAGGAGGTCGAGCAGTTCCGGCTCCGCGGGGACTGCGAGGAGCTGGCCGACCGGATCATCGACGGGTTCTGCCACCGGGGGACGGCGGACCTGATCAGTGAGTTCGCCGTGCCGCTGCCCGTGCTCGTCCTCGCCCGTCTGGTCGGCTTCCCCGACGCCGAAGGTTCGCGGATCGCCGAGGTACTGCGCGACCTCGCCGACGGCGGCCCCGGCGCCCAGGAGGCCCATCTGCGGTTCGGCGAGCACATGCGGCGACTGCTGGAAACCCGGCGGGCCGTACCCGGACCCGATGTGACGTCCCGGATGCTGGCGTACGGGGGTGACTTCACCGACGAGGAGTACGTGCTCGACCTCATGGCCATCACCGCCGCCGGGCACCTCACCACCGCCGACTGGATCGGCAACTCGCTGCGGCTGATGCTCACCGACGACCAGTTCGCCGTGGCGCTCACCGGCGGACGGCACAGCGTCGCCGAGGCCATGAACGAGGTGTTGTGGGAGGAGTGCCCGACACAGATCCTCGCCGGCCGCTGGGCGTCCCGCGACACCTGGCTGGGCGGTCGGAACATCCGGGCCGGGGACATGGTGTTGCTCGGCCTGGGCGCCGCCAACGCCGATCCGCATATCCGTCAGCACCTCCCGACCGCGGCCGGACCGTCGGGCCGGCGCGGCAACAGCGCGCATCTGGCGTTCAGCCACGGCGAATACCGCTGCCCCTTCCCCGCCCAGGAGATCGCGGAGACCATCGCCCGGACCGGCATCGAGGTGCTGCTCGACCGCCTGCCCGATCTGGCGCTGTCCGTCCCGGAGCGGGAACTCGTCCGGCGGCGGTCCGCCTTCCTGCGTGGCATGACCGCGCTGCCGGTCCGGTTCACCGCCGTACGCCCGACAGGAGACCTCGCGTGAGCTGTCCGTACACCGCCGCCCATGGAGCCGCTTCGAGCGACGGGACCGTCGTCATCGACCCGTTGGTCCAGGACCTCGACGGCGAGACGGCGCGGCTGCGCGCCGCCGGGCCGCTCGCCCGCATCGAGCTGCTCGGGGTGCGGGCCTGGACCGTCACCCGGCACGACCTGGCACGTCAACTGCTCGTCGACCCGCGCCTGGTGAAGGACATCGGTGCCTGGGAGCTCTGGCGCAGCGGAGCCGTCACCCGCGCCTGGCCGCTGATCGGCATGATCGACGCCGGACGCTCCATGTTCACCGTGGACGGGGTCGAACACCGACGACTGCGCGCCAAGACCTCCCAGGCACTCACGCCGCGTCGGCTGGAGGAGATACGTCCGCGGATCGAGCGGTTCACCGAGGAACTGCTCGACTCCCTGGCCGAGCACGCCGAACGGAGTGCGGACGGTGTCGTCGATCTCAAGGCCGTGTACGCGCAGCCGTTGCCGATGCGGGTGGTCGGCATGCTGATGGGGGTGGACGAATCGGAGCACCCCATGCTGCTGCGACGGTACAAGGCGTTCTTCTCCATGCTCACACCGCACGAGGAACGCCTGGCGCTGCTGGCCGAGTTGGACGAGTTCTACGCCGCCCTCGTGCGGGAGCGGACCGCCCGGCCCACCGACGATCTCACCAGCGCGTTGATCCTCGCCGACGAGGGAGGGGAGCCGCTCACCGAGGAGGAGGTGATCGGCAACCTGAAGGCGATGGTGGCCGCCGGGCACGAGACCACCATCGGGCTGATCCTGAATTCCGTACGCGCGCTGCTCACCCACCCCGACCAGCTGCGAAGGGTCCTCGACGGCGAGATCGCGTGGGAGACGGTGATCGAGGAGTCGCTGCGCTGGGACACCCCGACCACCCACCTCCTGATGCGGTTCGCCACCGAGGACATCCCGGTGGGCGACGTGGTGATCGCGAAGGGCGAGGGCGTGGTCGTCTCGTACCGTGCCGTCGGCCGCGACACCGAGCAGCACGGGCCGGACGCCGACGACTTCGACATCACCCGGCCGACCCCGATCCGTCACATGGCCTTCGGACACGGTCCCCACATCTGTCCGGGGGCGGCACTCTCCCGGTTGGAGGCCGGCATCGCGCTGCCCGCGTTGTTCGCGCGCTTCCCCGGGCTGAGGGCGGCCGTCCCGGACCACGAGATCCGCAAGCTGCCGGTGATGACGCAGAACGACATGGAGGCGTTCCCGGTCCTGCCGCTCGGGTGAAACGGGCCGAGGCGAAGGACGGCACGGGCCGGGGGCGCGCGGGGCCGCCCCCCGTACGCCGGTGCGTCGCCGTCCGTCGGGTGGGAGGGGCCGGCGCCGTACGTCAGTCCGTCGCGTCCGCCAGGGCACGGTCGGCCGCGGCGCGCGACCGCTGCCACAGCGTGGTCACCGGCTCCCACACGTGGATCCCGTCGGGCATGCCCACCACGGACGCGGAGAACGTGACGCCGCGGTGGGAGGGGTCGGCCGCCACGGACAGGCTCCGGACGACGTGCCCCTCCACGGCCCCCGGGTCCGCCGTGCGCATCGCCGCATACGCATGCTCGCCCCGGGCGAGCGCGTAGGGACCGCTCTCCGAGGGCGGAACGGGCTGGGCGGAACCGTCCAGGCCCCTGAACGTGACCGTCGGGATCCGGTCCACCACGCAGGTCCGGTCGCCGCGGTTGACGACGTCGAGCCGGACGACGTTCCGGCGGCCGCCGGGCTCGGCCCGCACTTCGAGGTCCTTCTCCGGGCAGACGGACTGCCGGCTCGTGACGCCGTCCGGTGCGGTGGCGGCCGGGGCCGGTGCCGCGGTGGCCGTCGACGCCAGGGCGGCACCGACGGCGCCGACGGCGAGGGTGGAGACGAGAGCGGAGCAAAGACGCATGGTGTTTCTCCCGTGGGATCGGTGGCCTGCGGATACGGCCGGGCGGCCCGGCGGCCTGCGCGGTCGCCACGGCCAGTGTGGCCGGTGCCGCCCGGCCTGCGCGACAGAACAGGGGCAAGCGGCCTCGACGGATCCGTGTCGGGGCGGGCCGGGGCGGTGCTCAGCGCGCCCGGACCGTGGCCATCACCTCGCGGTCCGGCTGCAGGGTCAGGGACGGCACGGGGTTGATGACGCCGGGATCCACCTCCAGGTGGAAGCGGCGTGCCAGCACGGCCAGGACCAGCACCGCCTCGACCATCGCGAACCGTGTGCCCAGGCAGACCCGCGGGCCTCCGCCGAACGGGAACCAGGCGTACTCCGCGATGTCGTCACCGCTCTCCGGGTCCCAGCGCTCGGGTCGGAACTCCTCCGGCTCGGGGAACCAGCGCGGGTCGCGGTGGGTGGCCCACTGGCTGGTCCACACCCGGGTGCCCTGCGGAATCGGTACGCCGCCGATCCTCGCCCCCGCCTTGGCGACGCCCGTGACCAGCCAGATCGTCGGGTAGAGACGCAGGGTCTCCTTGACGACCGATCGGGTGTACGTCAGCCGGGCGTAGTCGTCGAACTCGGGCTCCCGGCCGTCGAGCACCCGGTCCAGCTCCTCGGCCAGCGCGGCACGGGCCCGCGGATTGCGGGACAGCAGGTACCAGGCCCACACCAGGGTCGAACTGGTGGTCTCGTGCCCTCCGATGTAGAGCGTGACCGTCTCGTCGCGCACCTCCTGGTCCGTGAGGTGTGCTCCGGTCTCGTCGACCGCCGTCAGCAGTCGGCTGAGCAGGTCGGGACGGTCGCTCTCGCCGTCGCGGTGCCGGGCGACGACCCGGCCCACCTCGGCGTCGATGACCGCGGCGGCCTTCCTGATCCTCGCCCGGCCCGGTGTCGGCACCCAGTCGGGCAGCAGTGCGCCGATCCCGGCGAATTCCCTGCCGATCTCCTGCTGGGCCACGTCCATCGCCCGGCCCATCGCCTCGGCGTCGGCCGCGGTGTCGACACCGAAGATCGTGCGGACCGCGATCCGCTGCGTGAGCGCCGCCATCTCGCGTTTGATGTCGACGCGTTGACCGTCGGACCAGGCGTCGGCCACCTCCACCGTGCTGCCCGCCATCGTCGCCGCGTACGAACGCACCTGCTTGGGGCGCACGGAAGGCTGGACCAGCGAGCGCTTGCGCCGCCAGTCGGCACCCCGGGCGACCACCACGCCGTTGCCCATCACGGTGCGGAAGGCGATGCCGAGCGCGGGCTGGTCGAAGGAGCGTTCCGTCTCGGTCAGCAGTTCTCCGATGCATGCCGGATCGGCGATATACAGACTGGAGTTGGGGCCGAACCGCCAGGCGACCATGTCTCCGTGGCCGTGCAGCCGCTCGAAGAAGGCGAGCGGGTCCTTGCTGAACTGCGACAGGTTTCCGAGGAACGGCAGCCCCTTCGGGCCGGGTGCGATCGTGTGGCCCCGTGGTTCGGTGCCGACGGCCGGGCCGGTCTCCGTGGACATGAAGGTCTCCGCTCCCTCGTTCCGCTCCGTGTGACGCACCTCGACCGGTGCGCGACGGCATGACGTCAGGATTACCGCACGACACGCGCCTCGTCATCTTCCTTTGACGGGCGGGGAGTTGTCGATGCCGAGCCGTGATCCGCGAGCTGTGTGCCGTGGGCGGGGGAGCGGCGCCGGGGCATGGGGAGCGGTGCCGGTACGGGTGCCGCCGGGCGGGAGCGGTTCTCGGTCCCGCCCGGCGAGCCCCGGGCCAGGGGCCCGCCGGGGGTACGGTCCGGCCGGCCCGGACGTGGGGCCGGCCGGTGACGCGGCTCGGTTCCCCGCGGTGCGACGTCGGGTCAGACGCCCGGCGGGATCCGGGACGGGCGGCCGGTGCCGCGGGTGAGGGAGTAGCCGAAGACGGCGGCGAGCGCTCCCAGGACACCGCCGCCGACGGTCCACAGCCAGCGGTTGGTCCACCAGCCGGAGGCCCAGCCGTCCTCGGGCTCGCTGCCGAGCGAGACCCTGGTCTCTGCGTCGTCGCCGTCGGTGGCCGAGGAGTCCGACACCTGCTCGACGGAGGACGCGCCGGGAACCAGCGGTGCGGCCAGCCTGCCGTCCACGTCCGCCGCGCCGCCCCGGTCGACCGAGCCCGCCTCGACCTCGGCCCGGATCGGGAGACCCAGGTCCGCCGAGGGGAGGTCGACGACCGTGAGGCGTACGTAATAGCTGCCCGGCAACGGGTCGTTGGCCCACGGCTCGGACCAGGCGCGAACGGTCCGCAGCACGCAGGTCAGCTCGACCGACGACGCGTCGGCCGCCGCCTTCCCGGTCTGGCGGCCGTACATGCACGCCTGGCGGCGCCGCAGCCCGTCGTACACGTCCACCTGCCAGGTCGACGTGCCGTGCCGGGCGGCGCTCTCCGGCAGGGTGATCTTCGCCTTCACCGTGGCCCGCTGCCCGGCGTCGGCGGGGAAGACCCAGTACAGGTAGTCACCCGTGGACGCCTCGGCGGTGGCCCGCTGGTCCTGCTGGATCGCTGTCGCCGTGCGGAAGGTGGTGCCGGCCTCCGTGGGGCCGGGAGCGCCGTCCGAGGAACTCGGGCTCGGGTCCGCCGACGGGTCGTCGGCCGTGGCGGCCCCCGCCGATGTCAGCAGGGCGAGTCCGGTCAGCAGCGCACCCGCGAGTGCACGAGTCGTACGCCTCATCAGTTGGTCCTCCAGATGGCGATGCGCCAGCGTGAGAGCCAGCCCGTCAGCAGTCCCGCGACCAGTCCGGTGAGGACCAGGACGCCCAGCAGCCACCAGCCGTGGCCGAGACCGAACGCGGCGACGTCGGACGCGTCGTCAGGGGCGTCCACCAGGTCCACGGTCAGCTCGATGGGCATGCCCGGTTCGGTCTTCACCGAGGCCGGAACCGAGAAGGAGTTGCTGACCTGGAGGCACACGGTCTCCGCGGCGGGCTTGTCGCCGCTGTCCGTGTCGTCCTGCTGCGGCTTCGGGTAGCGCAGACCGGAGGAGATCGCGTCGGTGCGGCCGGTGCCGGACTCCGAGCCCCGGACGATCTCCCGCCCGTGCACGGTCACCGCTCTCAGCAGCACGCCGTAGTCGTTGTTCACGGCACGGTCCGCCGAGACACTGACCGAGGCGCGCAGTTCCTGGCCGGGCAGGACGTCCACCCGGTACCAGCGGTGCTGGCCGATCTTCTCGCGGTCGGTGTACAGACCCGCCTTGAGCCGGGGCGCCCCGGAGCAGCTGTCCGCGCCCTCGGTCGCCACCGGAGTGACGACGGGTTCGGCCGCACGGTCCACCAACTGCTTGACGCGGCCGGACAGTTCATCGGTGTGCTGGACGGCGGTGTAGGTGCCGCCGGTGGCCTCGGCGATGCAGGTCAGCTGCTCGCGGATCTTCGCGTTCGGCACCAGGCCCAGGGTGTCGATGACCAGGTGGATGCCGCGTGCCGCGATGTCGCGCGCCACCTCGCACGGGTCCAGCGGACCGCAGGTGTCCTCGCCGTCGGTGATCAGCACGATCCGCCGGGTGGTGTCGCCGCCCTTGAGGTCGTCGGCGGCGCCCAGCAGGGCCGGGCCGATCGGGGTCCAGCCCGTCGGGGCCAGCGTGGCCACCGCGGTCTTCGCCTCGGTGCGGTCCAGTGGGCCGACCGGGTAGAGCTGCCTGGTGTCCTTGCAGCCGACCTTCCGGTCGTCGCCCGGGTAGTTGGCGCCGAGCGTCCGGATGCCGAGCTCCACCTGCTCGGGCACCGCGTCGAGGACCTCGTTGAACGCCTGCTTCGCCGCGGCCATGCGGGACTGGCCGTCGATGTCCCGGGTCCGCATCGAACCGCTGACGTCGAGCACCAGCTCGACCTTGGGGGGAGCCTTGGTCGGGGTTTCGTCGGCCGCGGCGGGGAGTGCCGAACCGAGCCCGGCGGTCAGGGTGGCGAGCAGGATGCCCACCCCGACCGTGAGCCTTCTTCTTATGATCATCGCCGGATACTATTGAAGATTGCTTCGCTTCCCCAAACCGGTGCGGAGGCGGTGGAGGCTCCCTTCTTCCGTGCTTTCGGGGACGAGTGACATGCGGTCAGTGGCCGTGCGACCTGCGGTGAACCGGTGGGTCGCACGCACTCGGCGACGGGCGACCTGTCGTCCGTCACGCGTGGTCCGTGTCCGCACTGTCGACGGGGTTACGAGGGAAGGGATCCGCCCAGGAGGGGGCGTGCCGCCCGCTCCAGGACCGACTCCACCCGCTCCCAGGTGGCCGAGTCCCGCCGGACGGCGGGCAGTCGGGCCCCGTCGCCCGCGCCCCAGGCGGTGGCGATCGCGACCGGGTCCTCGTCCGTCGCCGCGGCCGCGGCCAGCGCCGCCGCGCCCAGCGCCACCGGTTCGCCCGGGGCGGGCACGATCAACGGCCGCCCGGAGAGCCGTCGTACCGTCTCCACCCATGTGCGCCCCCGGGCGCCGCCGCCGATCAGGCGCAGCGGCCGGGCGGCCACCTCGGGGGCGGCCGGGTCGAGGCCGCAGGCCCGCAGGAGTTCGTCCAGGGCGCGCAGCACGGTGACGACCGCGCCCTCGTACGCGGCCCCGAGGAGCTGGCCCGGGGTGGTGTCGTGCCGGAGCCCGGTGAGCAGGCCGGACGCGGTGGGCAGGTCGGGTGTGCGCTCGCCGTCGAGATAGGGGAGCAGCACCGTCTCGCCGCCCGGCGTCGCGTCCTCACGGTCCAGGCCCAGCAGCACCGCGACCTTGTCGACGGCGAGCGTGCAGTTGAGGGTGCAGGCCAGCGGAAGGTACGTGCCGTCCGTCGCGGCGAACCCCGACAGGGCCTTCGACACCGGCCGCGACCGGGAGGCGGCGAAGACCGTGCCCGAGGTGCCGAGGCTGAGCACCGGGTGGTCCAGCAGCCCGGCGCCGCCGAGGCCGAGACCCACCGCGGCACCCATGTTGTCCCCGGTGCCCGCGGCCACGGCGATCCCGGCGGGCAGGCCCAGGGCGTCGGCCGCGTCGGCGGTCAGCGGGCCGATACGTGTCGCTCCCGTCTCGGCCACCTCCGGCAGCGACGCGGCTTCCAGGTTGATCAGTTGGAGAAGCCCGGAGTCGTACGCGCCGGTGGCGGTGGAGTACCAGCCGGTGCCCGAGGCGTCTCCCGGGTCGGTGGCGGCGATGCCCGTGAGGCGCTCGGTGAGGAAGTCATGGGGGAGGCGTACGGCGGCCGTCGCGTCGGCGGTGCGCGGCTCGTTCTCCCGCAGCCAGCGCCATTTCGAGGCGGTGACCGAGGCCACGGGGGCCGAGCCGGTCCGCAGCGCCCAGGCATCGGGGCCGCCCAGCGCCGCCGTGAGGGCAGCGGCCTGCGGGGCGGAGCGGGTGTCGTTCCAGAGCATCGCCGGACGGAGCGGACGCCCCGTCCGGTCGAGGACGACCAGCCCGTGCTGCTGCCCGCACACCGCGATGCCCGTCACGGCGGAGGCGGGCACACCGGACTCCTCCAGCCCCGCGGCGACGGCGTCGCGCAAGGCCCGCCACCACATCTCGGGGTCGCTCTCGCGGGCCCCGGCCTCCCCGGAGACCACGTGCGGTGCGCGGCCGACGGCGAGCGGCCGGCCGGTGTCGGCGTCGACGAGGACGGCCTTGGTCGACTGGGTGGAGCTGTCCACGCCGATGACGACGACACGCGAATGCACGACCCGTCTCCTTCCTGCTCCCGCGCGGTGCGCAGGCCGTCCCGCGGGGGCGGTCGATTCGTGCCATGCGGCGAGTGACGCATGCGTCGGACATTTTCGACCGCGAGGAGAACAAAACAAAGAGCCGGGTCCGCGCCGGGCCGTGAACGCCTCGCGGACGCGCGGAGAAGTGTGGGAGTGGCGGGGTTACGGCGCGGGGGCCGCGGGTGCATGATTGGTCATCCGCGTAAACAAATATCCGGGCGGGTCACGCTATCCGGCCCCCGTCCCGGTTTTGGGACCCGACGGCACCGAAGGCGGCCAGACGATGACGACGGAACGCTTGACGCCCACTCCCGCGGACAGGTTCACCTTCGGCCTCTGGACGGTGGGCTGGCAGGGACGTGACCCCTTCGGCGACGCGACCCGCGCCGCGCTCGACCCGGTCGAGTCCGTACGGCGCCTCGCGGAACTCGGCGCTTACGGTGTGACCTTCCACGACGACGATCTCATTCCGCCCGGTGCGGCGGACGGCGAGCGCGAGAGGATCGTGAAACGGTTCCGGCAGGCGCTGGACGCGGCCGGGCTCGTCGTGCCCATGGCGACGACGAACCTCTTCACCCATCCGGTGTTCAAGGACGGCGCGTTCACCGCCAACGACCGGGACGTACGCCGCTACGCGCTGCGCAAGACCCTGCGCAACATCGACCTGGCCGTCGAACTCGGCGCCACCACCTATGTGGCCTGGGGAGGACGCGAGGGCGCGGAATCCGGTGCGGCCAAGGACGTCCGGGTCGCCCTCGACCGCATGAAGGAAGCCTTCGACCTGCTCGGCGACCATGTGACCGAGCAGGGGTACGACCTGCGATTCGCCATCGAGCCCAAGCCCAACGAACCGCGCGGCGACATCCTGCTGCCGACCGTCGGACACGCCCTCGCCTTCATCGAGCGCCTCGAACGCCCGGAGCTGGTCGGCGTGAACCCGGAGACCGGGCACGAGCAGATGGCCGGGCTGAACTTCCCGCACGGCATCGCGCAGGCCCTCTGGGCGGGCAAGCTCTTCCACATCGACCTGAACGGTCAGTCCGGCATCAAGTACGACCAGGACCTGCGGTTCGGCGCGGGCGACCTGCGTCAGGCGTTCTGGCTCGTCGACCTGCTGGAGACGGCCGGCTACGAAGGTCCGCGGCACTTCGACTTCAAGCCGCCGCGGACCGAGGATCACGAGGGCGTCTGGGCCTCGGCCGCGGGCTGCATGCGCAACTACCTGATCCTCAGGGAACGCGCCGCCGCCTTCCGCGCCGACCCCGCCGTGCGGGAAGCGCTGCGCGCGTCCCGGCTCGACGAACTGGCCCGCCCGACCGCCGCCGACGGGCTGTCCGGGCTGCTGGCCGACCGGTCGGCGTTCGAGGAGTTCGACGTCGACGCGGCGGCGGAACGCGGCATGGCCTTCGAGGTACTGGACCAGCTGGCCATGGACCACCTGCTCGGCGTTCGCTGACCGCCCGTCGTCGCGGGCGGGTCCTGCCCGGCGGTCGCGCGGGGCGCGTGCGAGGTGCGCGACGCGCGCGCCGCGCCGGTCAGCCGGTGGTCCGGTCCCCGGCGTACGCCGCCGGGTCGGCGAGCACCTTCGCCGTCACCTGGGCCGCCGCGCCCCGCGCCGCGTCGCTCGCCTCGGACGCGGCGCGCAGCCGCCCGTTCTCCGGGGACCAGAGCCCGGACACCACCCGCGCGCACAGCTCCTCGGCCACGGGCGGGGACAGCCACGGCATCAGGCCCCGGTAGATTCCGCCGAGCACCACCGCGTCCGGGTCGAGCAGGTTCACCGCCCCCGACAGCACCCGCCCCAGCATCCGCCCGGCCTCCGTGACCGCGGCCACCGCCCGGCCGTCACCGGCCCGCGCGCGCCGTTCCAGTTCGGCGACCCCGGCTCCGGCACCGGGCTCCTCGATGCCCGCGGCCCGCAGCAGTGCCGCCTGCCCCGCGTACCGTTCCAGACAGCCGCGCGAGCCGCACCGGCACTCCGGGCCCGCCGCGTCCACCACCACGTGCCCGATCTCCCCGGCGAACCCGTGGGCCCCGCGCAGGAGTTCACCGTCGACGACCAGGGCGCCGCCGACGCCGATCTCGCCCGTCACATGAAGGAAGCTTCGGACCGTGCCCGGCGAGCCGAACCACAACTCGGCGAGGGCGGCCAGATTGGCCTCGTTCTCCGAGGACACCGGCAGTGCTCCGTGCCCGGGCCGCCGGTCGGCGAGCGAGGCGGCGAAGAGTTCCTCGGCCGGGACCCGGTTCCAGCCCAGGTTGGGCGCCTGACGCACCGTGCCGCCGGAGACCAGGCCGGGCAGGGCGAGCGTGGCCCCGACCGGGGACAGCCCCTGCTCGTGCGCCGACGCCAGGGCGCCTGCGGCGATTTCGGCCGCCCGCGCCAGTACCTGCGCGGGGGGTGCGCCGCGGTTGTCCAGGTGCTCGGTGAGGCGTACCCGGTCGGTGCCCGCCAGGTCCACGACGCACACCGACACGTAGTCGATGTTGACCTCCACCCCGAGCCCGGCCGGTCCCGTGCGGGCCACCCCGAGCGCGGTGCCGGGGCGCCCCGCCTGCCCGCTGAACGTCTTGCCGTACTCGGTCAGGAACCCGAGGCCGAGGAGTTGTTCGACGAGCGAGGACACGGCCGCGCGGGTCAGCCCCACCCGGGCGGCGACCCCGGCCCTCGTCGCCTCGCCCTCGTCACGGACGGCCCGCAGCACCAGGCTGAGGTTGCTCCGGCGCACGGTGTCCTGGTCGGCCTTCGGCCCCAGCGGTGCGAGGTTGCGCTTCATGTCGGGGCCGAGCCTATGCGATCCCTTGTACGAAAAGTGGCGCCATCCGCGTATGGCGGGACGCGGCGACCCGGGTCCGGGACAGCGGCGCCCGCGTACGGACGGACGGGTGCCTCGCGTACGGGAGACGAGTGGCCAGACGGGGGAGACAGGCGACCTGGGTACGGGAGACGAGTGATCCGCGAGCGTGCGGGAACACCCGATCCGCCGCGCGCACCGCCTGCGCGCCCGCACACACCGGCGCGCGCCCGCGTGAGCGGCCGGGCGACCGGTGTGTGCGGCGGGATCCGGCGCTCAGGCCGGCGCGCCACGCTCCTTGAGCATGTCCGCCATGAGCCCGATCTCCGACTGCTGGCCCCGGACCATGCCCGCCGCCAGGTTCTTGATCTCCTCGGTGCCGGCCGCGTCGGCCGCCGCCCGCGCCATCTCCGCCCCCGAACGGTGATGTGCCGTCATCAGCTTCAGATACAGCACCTCGGCGTCCCGGTCCTCGGCCTTTTGCAGCGCGTCGAGTTCGGTGTCGGTGGCCATGCCCGGCATCAGGGAACCGTCACCCCTGGGCGTGAAGGTGTGTCCCATCCACGTCATGGCAGGAGCCCCGGACGACTTCGGCCGACCCCACATCTCCAGCCAGCCGAGCATCATGCCGCGCTGATTGGCCTGGGTGTTGATGATGTCGTACGCGAGCCGGCGCACCTCCACGTCGGACGTCCGGTCCCGCACGATGAACGACATCTCGACCGCCTGCTGGTGGTGGATGGACATGTCCCGGGCGAAACCGACATCGGCCGACGTCTCCGCGGGCGCGGCCGGTGGCTCGGCGGAGTCCCCGGAGGAGCGCCCGGCGAGCATCAGCGCGACGAGCCCCCACGCCACCAGCAGCACCGCGCCGCCCGCCACCGCCAGGGTGCGCGAGGAACGCGACGAGGAGGTCATCGGGCGACCCCGCCCGTGCACGCGGCGCCCGGCTCCGGGGTCTGCGGCCCCTGCACGTACTTGGTGAAGAACTGCTCCACCCGCGCGTCGGCGGAGCTTTTCACCGTCACCTGCTTGCCCCACGCGCTGAGGACGAGCGGGGCGGCCTGGTCCTCGACGGGGCTCATCAGGGAGTACGGCGTCGCCTTGACGCGTTCGCCGAGCTTCTTCACGTCGTCCGGGTCCGCCTTCTTCGTGTACGTCACCCAGACCGCGCCGTGCTCCAGGGAGTGGACGGCGTTCTCCTTCGGTATCGGCTCGGTGTAGACGTCCGCGTCGCAGTTCATCCACACCGGGTCGTGGTCGCCTCCGACCGGCGGGTTCATCGGGTAGGAGACCTTGGTTCCGACGTGGTTCTGGGAGAGCCGGCCCCAGGTCCGCTCGCCCTGGACGGGGGCGGCCTCGACCTCTGCCTCGGCCTTCTCCTTGTCGTCGGCTGCGGACATCAGATAACCGGCGCCCGCGACGAGCGCGCCGATCACGGCGACGGATGCGGCGATGGTGACGACGCGGACGCGCCGCTCGCGGGCCCGCTCCCTGCGGCGGGCCTCCTCCAGCTTGGCGCGGCGGGCGGCGGCGACGATGTCCTGTTTCTCGACGGAAGCCATGGGAAGTCCTTCGGTTCTGTGCACGGATGAGGTTCGGGGCCATGCCTTCGGGCATGCCGGGGAGCGTCCCCCCGGTGTCCCGGGGGAACGGGCCCTGCCTCTAGATCCGTTGAACCTGCAGACGGAGGTGGTCGACTTCGCGCACGGCGTCGTTGGACGGGCCGCGGATCGCGGCGGCGCCGGTGAGCGGGGCGGCGGACGCCGTGGCGGTCGAGCCGGGGAGTGCCATGGGTGCGCTCTGGCCGGGCAGCACGACGGGCGACGTGTGCTCGGACTTCCCGTGGCAGGAGCTTCCCGCGCCGCGCTGCTCGGGGGAGAGCGCGAGCGCGGTATCGACGGCCGCCGGGTGCGCCGGTGTCATGGCCCGGGCGGCGGCCTCGGCACGGGCGGCGCCGAAGTGGTGTCCGGCCGGTCCCGTGGTCGGGACCGAACAGCACGAGACCAGGGCGCACAGGACGAACAGCCAGCCCAGCACCACCGACACGGGCGCACTCGGCCCTCGTCGGTGCATCGGTCGGCTCGGTCTGTTCATCCTCGCCATCGTAAAGGTGTGTGAATTTTCAATGACGGGTGGGTCGGGCGGTCCCGGATGGAAGTTCCCCGCGTGCCGAGCGGCGTATGCGCGCTCTTGGAGCGCCGGTGACCGGGCGCGAGCCGCCCGTGCGTGCCGACGACCGGGTCGTTCGCGCTCCCGTGAGTCGGTGACCGGGCGCACGCCCCCCGCGCGTCAGGGACGGGCGGTGCTCACCCCCGGTCGAGCGCCCGGTCGGTGAGCGGGCCCGCGCAGCCGGTGTACCGGGCGGGTTCCGTCAGCTCGGCCAGGTCGAGACCGGTGAGCTCCGGCTCCTCGTCCAGGACGTCGGTGAGGACATCGGCCAGATCCGTGGTCTCCGCGCGGGCCCGCGCGGCGGCGTTCACCAGCACCTCCCTGGCCCGCTCGCGGCCGATCCGGCCGGCGAACACGGCGGCCAGCCGCTCCGAGACGATCAGCCCGTCGGTGAGCTGGAGGTTCTCCCGCATGGCGTATGGGACGACGCGCAGGCCCCCGGCGAGTTCGGCGGCATCGCGCGCGGCCCCGCCAGCGAGCCTCAGCAGCTCGCGCAGCGGCTCCCACTCGGCGTGCCAGGCCCCGGCCGGCCGTTCGTCCCCGGCGGCCAGCGATCCGTACAGCGTCGCCGCGAGACCCGGTGCGCGTCGGGCGGCCGCCGCGATCAGCGTGGCCCGTACAGGGTTCGCCTTGTGCGGCATCGTGGACGAGTCGCCGCCGTGTCCCTCGGCCACCTCGCCGATCTCGGTGCGGGACAGGATGAGCACGTCGGCGGCCATTTTGCCGAGGGCGCCCGCGGTGAAGGCGAGCGCGCCCGCCAGATCGGCGACCGGGGTGCGCAGGCTGTGCCACGGCAGTAGCGGTTCGGCCAGACCGAGCTCGCTCGCGAACGCCTGGAGCAGCGGCATGCCGGGGCCGTGGCCGTCGAGAGCCGCGTCGTCCCCGTCCTCCCGCGGTGCGAGGACGTCGAACGCGGCCAGCGTTCCCGCCGCGCCACCGAGTTGTACGGGCAGCGATTCCCTCACGGCCGACAGCCGGTCCCGGGCGTCGAGGATCAGCGCGCGCCACCCCGCCGCCTTCAGTCCGAAGGTGATCGGCACGGCGTGCTGGGTGAGGGTGCGGCCGGCCATCGGGGTGTTGCGGTGCGCGAGCGCGAGCCGCGCCACCGCGTCCGCGGCCCGCGTCAGATCGTCGAGCAGCCCCGCCAGGGTCCGCGCGGCGACGAGCATGGCGGCCGTGTCCAGGATGTCCTGGCTGCCCGCACCCCGGTGCACGTACGGCCGGGCCTCCGGCTCGACCGCTGCGACCAGATCGGAGACCAGCGGGACGACCGGATTGCCGACCGCGCGGGCGCGCAGCGCCAGGTCCCGTACGTCGAAACGGCTTGCCTCGGCCGCGGCCGTCACCGCGCGCCCGGCCTCGACGGGCGCGAGCCGGCAGACGGCCTGGGCGCGGGTGAGGGCCGCCTCCGCGTCGAGCATCGCCTGCAGGAAGGCGCCGTCGCCGGTGGCCGCCTCGGCGGGGGAGCCGGCCCTTTCGGGGGCGAGCAGTCCGGCATCGTTCTCGTACGTCAACTGAACTCCAGGAAGACCGTTCGTCACCGTTGCGGCGCGCCGAAGCCAGCCGGACGCCGATGGAGGAGCTTCCATCGGACACCGAAGGCGGAACCGGCGCGCGGCGGTCGCGGTTCAGGGTGTGTCGCCAAAGTGGCGTCGTCCGCCCGAAGGCCGGACGGGACTCTCGAATACACGCCCCAGGACAGGAGACCCGCCGGACCACGTCCCGCAGGGTGGTGCTCGGCCCTCGTCACCCGTCCGGTGGATGCCGAAGGCCGCGCCCTGCGGGTCACGGACCACCGCGATCCGCGGCCCCTCCCGAACGCTCGTGGGCGGTGGCAGCCGCCGTGTCCACGTCCGCCACCCCGAAGTACGGCAGCCAGTCGGCCGACCGGTAGGCGGCGAACGCGTCGTCCATGACCACCGGACCGCCGAAGTTCTTCCCGGCCAGGCTCCACCGCGGATACTTCTCCGAAGCGGTGTTCACCGCCCATCCGAGGACCTCCGGGTAGAAAGCCGGCGCCGGTTCGGCCTCATGGGTGACGAGTTCGACCCAGCCCAGCGCGCCGGGCGCGTTCAGTCGCTCGAAGCCCGCGACGGCGCGCGCCTGCCACAGCGAGAAGGCCGCCCCGGAGGGTCCGCGGCCATCGCGAACCGTCCCTCGTCGAACACGCCCAGCGGGCCCATCAGGAGCGAACCGCCCGCCGACCTCACCTGTTCGTCGGCGGCGTCCGTGTCCCCGGCGGCGGAAGTATTTTACGGGTGTAATACCTGCTAAAGTATTTGGGGTGAGTAACGCGACCATCCGATCCGCACGGCGTTCCGTGCGCATGTTCCCGCTGGTGGCGCCGCTGCGCCTCGTCCGCCCCTCGGACATGTGGTTCAAACCGGCGACGAGCGTGGTCGTCGCCTCGGCGGTGCCGAACCTGACGCTGTTCGCCGTCGACCGGCTGGACCTCGTGATGTACACGATGGCCGGTTCGCTCTGCGCGCTGTACGGACACAACCTGCCGTACGCCCGCCGCGCCCGGGCGGTCGCGGGCGTCGTGCTCGCGATGGTCATCGGCATGGCGGTCTCCCTGGTCGCGGCCTCGCTCACCGGGTCCACCGCCGTGCTGATCGCGGTGGGCGCACTGCTCGCGGCCGTGCAGAAGATCCTCTGCGACGCCACCCGCATCGGTCCGCCCGGGCCGGTGATCTTCACCTTCGTCACGTCGGCCGCGCTCTTCGGGCCGCAGCGCCTCGGTCAGGTGCCCGGCCATCTCGCGCTGGTGCTGGCCGCGGGGGTGGTCTCCTGGCTGGTGACGCTCGCGCCCGCGCTGATCCGCAGAGAGGGTCCGGAACGCCGGGCGACCGCCCGGGCCCTCGATGCCGCCGCGGCGTACGCCGACCACCCCGGCGATCGGACCCGGCACGCCGCTGTCGCCGCCGTGCACGGCGCCTGGCAGTCGCTCCTCGCCTCCGGACGCCCCACCTCCGCACGCCGGGCGCTCGAACGCCTCGTCGTCCATGCCGAGGCCGCCCTCGCCGGGGGACTTCCGGGCGGCGGCCCGGCCGCCCCCGCCGCACCCGGCCCCGACCGGCTCCGCGACTGGGCGCGCCAGACCCGGGGCCGTGGCCCGGTTCCCGCGCCGCCCCCGGCCCCCGGCACGTCCGAGGAACTGTTCGGCATCGACGCCGAGCGGGCCGCCCGCCGCGCCGGAGGGCGCCGCGAGGCCCGGCGCGCCCTGCTGCGCAGGCTCGCCCCGGGCTCCCCGCTGCTGCCCATCGGCGTCCGCGCGCTCGTGGGCTGCGCCCTGGCCGGATATGTCTCCCAGGCGGCCGGCGTCGGCCGCCCGTACTGGGCGATCGTCACCGCCGCCGCCCTCTACCAGGCCAATGTGTCGCTGTCCTGGAACCGCGCACTCCAGCGCACCCTCGGCAATCTGCTGGGCGTCCTCGTGTTCGCGGCCGTCCTGCCGCTCAGCCGGGTCTCGCCCCTCGCCCTGATCGGCTGCTGCCTGTTCTTCAACTTCGCGGCGGAGGCCCTGATCACCCGCAACTACTGGCTGGGCTCCGTCGCCGTCACGCCGATGGCCCTGCTGGTCATGGAGTTCGGCGGAACGTACCCGGCCGGCGAACTGATCGGCGACCGGGTGCTCGACACCGTGATCGGCGCCGCCATGGGTCTGCTCGCAGCCATGGCGGTCACCAACCGCCGGGCCACCGGGCGCCTGGAGCAGGCCCTGGCCGACACGCACCGGGCCCGGGCCCACGCCGTCCACGCGCTCGCCGCCCCGCAGCCCACCCCCGCCGCCCTCGACGCCGCGCGCCGCCGGCTCACCGGATCGCTCGTCGAACTGCGCGAGGCCGACGACGCGGCGGCCGGCGAGTGGTGGCAGCGCGCCCTGCCCCAGGAACAGGTCCTCGCGGCCGAGCAGGCGGGACACCGTACGCTCGCGGCTACAGCGACACGGCGGGGGCTGATCGCCCCGGCCCAGGAGAACGGAGCGGTGTGACCGACGACATCGTCGCCTCGGTGGTACGGCAATGGCAGGCCGTCAACCCGGAGCTGGACACCGGACCCATGGAACTCATCGGCCGCATCAACCGCTGTGCGGCCCTGCTCCAGCAGGCGGAGGACGCTCCGCTGCGCGCCGCCGGACTGACCCGTGCCGAGTTCGACGTGCTCGGTGCCCTGCGCCGTACGGACCATGAGCTGACCCCCGGGGAGCTGGCCAGGGAGACGTTCTCCTCCGGTGCCGCCGTCACCAAGAGGTTGCGTGTCCTGCAGGAACGCGGACTGGTCGACCGGCGCGGCGACGAGCGCGACCGCCGCGTCGCCCATGTCCGCCTCACCGAGGAGGGCGGTGCGCTCGTCGACCGGTTGCTGCCGCGGCAGTTGGCGTACGAGCGCTCGGTGCTGTCGGGTCTCGACGAGCAGTCCCGCGCCCGGCTCAGCGCCCAGCTCAGCGAGTTGCTGGTGCAGCTGGAGGGGCGCATCGGCGGCGGCCGACGCTGAGGCCGGGAGCCGGGAGCCGGGAGCCGGGAGCCGGGAGCCGGGAGCCGGGGAGAGGGGGTGAGGGCTGAGGGGGTCCGGTGCCTCGGCCGACGGCGTCAGGTCACGTCCAGCAGTACGACGGACCGGCGCAGTTCCTCGGCCCGGTGCAGCAGGGCCCCGTCCTCGCCCCGGTCGGCGGGCCCCGACGCCACCAGCGCGAGCCGGTCCCGCCGGCTCGACCCGGCCAGCGGAACGGCCACGGTGTGCAGCCCCGGGACCGACTCCCCGCGGCTGACGGCGTATCCCCGGGAACGGACGAGGGCGAGTTCCGCGAGCAGCGCGGACCGAGTGGTGAGCGTCGCGGACGTGTATCCCGGCAACTCCTCCCCGGGGTACAGGGCTCGCACCTGTTCCTCCGTCAGCGACGAGAGCAGCAGCTTGCCGCCCGCGGTGGCGTGCGCCGGGCGGGTACGGCCCAGCTCCAGCGTCGCTCGTACCGGATGCGGCGACTCGCGCCCGTCCGTGACGATGATCTGGTCCCCGATCAGTGCCGCGCTCTGCACCGTCTCGCCGGTACGCCGGGCCGCGTCGTCCAGCACGGCCCCGAGCCGTCGCCGGGCCGCCGCGCCGAAACCGGCCGGGAGGCCGAGCCGGACCAGTTCGGGCCCGGCCGTGTAGCCGCGCCCCGAGGAGTCCCGTACCGCGAAACCGCGGCCCTCCAGGGTGCTGAGCACCCGATGGGCGGTCGACCGGCCGACGGAGAGCAGCGCGGCCGCTTCCGAGACGGTCAGCCGGTCGTGGGCGAGGAACAGCTGTATGAGCCGTAGCCCGGTGTCCAGCGATTCGATCGTGTAGCGCCGTGTTCGCTCCATGGCGTATCCGTTCTCCTGTTCCGCTCTGTTCTGCTGCCCCGCGCCGTCCTGCGTCCGGACGCGGGTTCCGGTCCGGGGTGCGGGTTCGTCGCCGGGCCGGGCGCGGGTGCGGTGCGGCCGGCGTACCGCCTTCGTGTACGAGGTCGTCTGCGGGTCCGGCTGGCCCATAGGGGTGAAGTTCGCGTTCCGCCGGGCGCTCGCGCCGCCCGGGTGCGCCCCGGTCGGGGCCGCGGTCGGTGGTGAGGACCGCGGCGGCCTGCGGGATGTCGGTCCGGTCGACCTGGTGGCCGGTGCCCGACGGGGCCTCCGTCACAGCGTGACTCACTCTGCCGCGCTGAGCCGTTCAGTCATGAATGTGCACCTTTCGATCGGCTTCGATCACAAGTGGTCTTGTCCCATTGAG
Organism: Streptomyces sp. NPDC001750; assembly: GCF_042892615.1. Classification (NCBI taxonomy): domain Bacteria; kingdom Bacillati; phylum Actinomycetota; class Actinomycetes; order Kitasatosporales; family Streptomycetaceae; genus Streptomyces; species Streptomyces sp. NPDC001750. The sequence goes on from NZ_JBIAUE010000016.1 coordinate 93,710, forward strand.
GAGGACGGCAACGGACGTTTCTGGCTGAATGGTTGAGCCGTCATGGTGCCATGTTCCCTGTCAATCCGGCCCGTTTCGTCGGGACGCGGGGTCGGTGTGGCGCGCATCCGTCCTTCTGTGCGGTACGCAAGGCTCCGAAACGCACCGGATTCGGCCACCCGTCACTCGTTGTGCACGCTCGGAGGCGCTGTGTAGGAAAACTCGTGAGTGTATTACCGCGCGAGCGTTCGCGCAGAGGGTTGGATGAATGTGCTGAGGCGCTGATTCGATCTGACTAAGCTCACGCGCAGCGCAGTCGAGTTGAGATGAATTCGAGTACTTGTTCTCAACTGTCCAGGCTGGCGCTCATATCTCCCGAATCAACCGCCCGAGGTTCTAGATGGTCCGTGTCGAATCACCACCGACCGAACGGGAAGCACCCGTCGTTCGAGCCGTGTTGCTGCCCGTGGTCCTGTGCGGTGGCGCGACCGCCGCCGCGGCGGCGCTGTTGTCCGGGGCCGCGCGGATACCAGTCATCTGGTGCGGCGCGCTCGCCACCGTCCTGATCGCCGCGCTCACCGTTCAACTCGCCCGGCGCGCACGTGACATGCGCAACCAGCGCGCGGCGTACGAGCGGCGCTTCGCCGACCTGGAGCGGCGCATCGCGGCCCATGACGACGAGACCGTGCGGATCGGCAGGGAACTCCTGCCCGCCGCCATCCACCGGCTGCGCGTGGGCAATTCGCCCGAGGAGGTGCTCCGGGACGTCGTCGACGCGGACGAGCGCTACCGAGATCTGCCCGAGGCCCAGCGTTCCTTGGTCTACAAGGTGCTGAACATCATCGACAACGAAGAGGCGCTGCGCGACTCCGCGCAGCGTGCCTTCGTCAACGTCGCCCGCCGCGTACAGGCGATCGTCCACCGGCAGGCGAGCGAACTGCGCGAGATGGAGGAGCACCACGGACGCAACCCCGACGTCTTCGACGACCTGCTCCGCATCGACCACGGCACCGCGCTGATCGGCCGTCTCGCCGACTCCATCGCGGTGCTCGGCGGTGCCCGGCCCAGCCGTCAATGGCCCAAGCCCGTACCGCTGTTCAGCGTTCTGCGCGGTGCCATGTCCCGGATCCTGGAGTACCCGCGGGTCGATCTGCACTCCATCGCGAAGGTCGCCATCATCGGCACCGCCGTCGAACCGCTCATCCACGCCTGTGCCGAACTCCTCGACAACGCCACCCGGTACTCGCCGCCGCAGACACGGGTCCACGTCACCGCCGTCGAGGTGCAGACCGGCATCGCCATCGAGATCGAGGACGGCGGAGTCTCGCTGAGCGAGGAGGCCCGCGCCCGCGCGGAGAACATGCTCGCCAGGGCCCAGGCGGGCTCCAGCATGAACGACCTCGGCGAGTCCCCGCGGCTGGGCATGGCCGTCGTCGGCCGTCTCTCCCGGATGTACGACCTCCAGGTCTCTCTGCGCCAGTCCGCGTACGGCGGTGTCCGGGCGGTCCTCATCGTGCCCCGCGCCATGATCACCACCGGCCCGGCTCCCGGCATCGCCCACGGCATCGGCGCCACCTCGCGGCCCACCAGCGACATCGACCAGGAGGCCATGAAGCACGTCGTGCCGGCCCGGCGCAAGCCGCGCCCCGTGGCCCAGCGCCCGGCCACCGGCCCGGTCGCGCCCGCCATCCGGCCGGCCGTGCCCGCGGCCGCCATGGAGGACGACGTCCCCGTGGTCACCGAGTGGACCGCCGGCGGCCTCCCGCAACGCCGCAGCCGCGGTCGCGCCCCCCTGGGCTCGCACAACCTTCCCGCGCAGCCCGTCGACCCCGCTCCGGCACAGCGCAACGGCCATGTCAACGGCCACGGGCACGGACACGGTCCAGGAGGTGACGGCAACCGGGAACAGCCGCCCGGGCTCTGGCTGGAGGCCTTCACCAACGCCGTCAACGGCGTGCCGCAGGAGCCGAAGACCGACGAAGACTCTGACGACGCCTGGGACAAGGGAGACCTGAAGTGATCCAGCAGCGGGGAAACATGGACTGGATGCTCAAGGAACTGGCCGAGGACGTGCCGGACATCCACCAGATCGTGGTGCTGTCCGCCGACGGACTGCGCATCGCCCAGCACGGCGGCGACCCCGATGTCGCCGACCGCCTCGCGGCGGCCTGCGCCGGACTGCAGAGCCTGGCCGCCGCCGTCGCCACCGAGATCCCCTACAGCGACGGCATCATGCGCCTGGTCGTCATCGAGGTCACCGGCGGCTTCTTCTACATGATGGCGGCCGGAACCGGCGCCTACCTCGCGGTCCTGGCCGGTGAGACCGTCGACGCCGGACTCGTCGGGGCGCGGATGCGCGACATGGTCGTCAGGATCGGCGCCCATCTGACGAGCCCCCCTCGCCATGACAGGCAGGGCGGATGAACCCGCCCCGACGAGAACGCAGAACGGCCGACCCGGTGCTGAGCGATCCGGAACGGTTGTACGTGCTCACCGGCGATCCCGACGGAAGCGAGCGTGCCGCGCTCGACCTGGTGACGATGATCGTGGCGAAGGCCGAGCCGACGCCGACGGTCCAGCCGGAGCAGGCCGTGATCCTGCGGCTCTGCCAGGCCCCGTTATCCGTCGCCGAGATCTCGGCGTACCTGGCTCTGCCCTTCAGCGTGGTGACGTCGCTCCTCACGGAACTCCTCGTGACCGACCTCATCGAATCGCGCGCACCCATCGTTCGCGCCACCCTCCCGGACAGGTCCCTTCTCGAAGCGGTGATGCATGGACTTCAGAAGCTCTGACACGATCGCCGGCCCCCGGCGCGAGGACGTCCTTCCCACCACGGCCACGGCCGCGGTGAAGGTCGTGATCGTCGGCGGGTTCGGGGTCGGCAAGACGACCATGGTCGGATCCGTCAGCGAGATCCGGCCGCTGACCACCGAAGAGACCATGACGCAGGCCGGGGTCGGCGTGGACGACAACTACGGGGTGGAGAGCAAGACCGCCACCACCGTCGCCATGGACTTCGGGCGGATCTCCATCAGCGAGGAACTGATCCTCTATCTGTTCGGAACCCCCGGCCAGGAACGGTTCTGGTTCCTGTGGAACGGCCTGTTCGAAGGCGCCCTCGGCGCGGTTGTCCTCATCGACACCCGCCGCCTCGAGGTCAGCTTCGACGTCATCGGCCGGCTGGAGGAGCGCGGAGTGCCGTTCGTCGTCGCCATCAACACCTTCCCCGACGCCCCGAAGCACCCCGTCGAGGCGCTGCGCAGCGCCCTGGACCTGCCCGAAGAGGTCCCGATGATCGACTGCGACGCCCGGCTGCGCGGCTCCGGTCGCGACGTGCTGATGACCCTGATGCGTTACCTGCACAGTCTGGCTCTCCCGCTCGCCTGACCGCACGCCACCCCCGCCACACACCCCCCGCGCGTCCCATCCGTCCGGATTCTCGGGAATCCTGATCCCTGGAGCGATCGTGACAACCCCCTTCCACTACGAGCCCGGAGCGGCCCGGGGGCCGGTTCCGCCCCCCGAGTGCCCGGCCCGCGGCCTCGGCATCGGCCCCGGCGGAATCCGCCGGCTCTACGGCCCGGAGGCCGAGCGGGACCCCCATGGGCTGTACGACAAGCTGCGCGCCGAACACGGCACCGTGGCGCCCGTGCTGCTGCACGGGGACGTACCCGCCTGGCTGGTCCTCGGACACAGCGAGAACCTGCACATGACCCGTACGCCCTCGCAGTTCTCCCGGGACTCGCGGCGCTGGCGGGCCCTGCAGGACGGCACCGTCGCCGCGGACCACCCCCTGGCCCCGATCTTCACCTGGCAGCCGATCTGCGTGTTCGCCGACGGCGCCACCCATGAACGCCAGCGCGGCGCGGTCACCGACAGCATGGCGCGCATCGACACCCGTGGGGTGCGCCGCCACATCAACCGCTACAGCAACCGGCTCGTCAACGAGTTCTGCCAGGAAGGCCATGTCGACCTGGTCGGCCGGTTCGCCGAGCGGCTGCCGATGATGGTCATGTGCGCGGTCCTCGGCATGCCCGAGGAGTACAACGACCGGATGGTCCAGGCCGCCCGCGACATGATCCGGGGCACGGCGACCGCCGTCGCGAGCAACGCCTACGTCTCGGACGTGCTGACCCGGCTCGTCAAGCGCCGTCGGCGCGATCCCGCGGACGACTTCGCCACCTGGCTCGTCGAGCACCCCGCGGGGCTGAACGACCAGGAGGTCAGCGAACACCTCCGGTTGATCCTCATCGCCTCCTACGAGGCGACCGCCAACCTGATCGCCAACGTCCTGCGCATGGTGCTCACCGACCCCCGCTTCCGGGCCAGGCTGAGCGGCGGTCACATGACGGTGCCCGAGGCGGTCGAGCAGACGCTGTGGGACGAACCACCGTTCACCGCGGTCTTCGGCCGGTGGGCGGTCGGTGACACCGAACTGGGCGGCAAGCAGATCAGGGCGGGTGATGCCCTGATCGTCGGGATCGCGCCCGCCAACGCCGACCCGGTGGTGCGGCCCGACCTCGGCGCCGACATGGTGGGCAACCGGGCCCATCTCGCGTTCAGCGGCGGCCCCCACGAGTGCCCCGGACAGGACATCGGGCGTGCTATCGCCGACGTCGGCGTCGACGCGCTGCTGATGCGGCTTCCCGACCTCGAACTCGCCGTGGACGAGGGCGAACTGCGGTGGATCGGGAACATCATGAGCAGGCATCTGGTGGAGCTCCCGGCGGACTTCGCCGCCCGCCCGCCCCAGGACGACAAGGAACCGCCGTCCATGGGCAAGCCGCACTCGCCGCGCCAGGACTGGGAGGTGCAGACGACCGTCCGGCACACCGGTCCCACACCCGACCGCGACGCGGGCCGGGCGCCGGTGCCCGCACCGGCACCCGCCTCGTCCTCCGGACCCGGCTCCGCTCCTTCCCCCACCTCTGTCCCCTCCACCGCTCCGATCCGTGCGTCCGCTCCTGGGACGGGGGTGACGGACTCGACGGCGGCGGCCGTCGACACGTCCCGGGACGCGCCCGCTCCCACCGGACCGGCGGCCGACCGGATCCCGCAGCAGCGCGGTGAGTCCGCCCCGGCGCGGCTGTGGCGTGTCGTCTCGCGGTGGTGGAGCGGCGACTGACCATGGGGTGCCCGGGAGGGCCGCCGGGGGACACGGGGCGCGGCCGTCCCCGCGCCGCGGGCCCGCCCCGGGCCCGCTCCCGTCCCCGTACCATGCGGAAGCGTGAAGCTGACAATTCTGGGCGGCGGCGGATTCCGGGTTCCACTCGTCTACGGGGCGCTCCTCGCCGATCACGCCGAGGGCCGCGTCTCGGCGGTCACCCTCCACGACACGGACGCCGACCGGCTCGCCGCCGTCGCCCGGGTCCTTCGCGAACAGGCCGTGGACGTCCCCGACGCCCCCGTCGTCACCGCCACCACCGAGCTCGACGACGCCCTCCGGGGCGCGGACTTCGTCTTCTCCGCGATCCGCGTCGGCGGACTCGCGGGCCGGGCTGCCGACGAACGCGTCGCCCTCGACGAAGGCGTCCTCGGACAGGAGACGGTCGGCGCGGGCGGCATCGCATACGGGCTGCGCACCGTTCCCGTCGCCGTCGACCTCGCACAACGCATCGCACGGCTCGCCCCGGACGCCTGGGTCATCAACTTCACCAACCCGGCCGGACTGGTCACCGAGGCCATGGCCCGCCATCTGGGCGACCGCGTCATCGGCATCTGCGACTCCCCGGTGGGCCTCGGCCGACGTCTGGCCCGGCTCCTGGGCGCCGACCCCGACCGGGCCTGGATCGACTACGTCGGCCTCAACCACCTGGGCTGGGTCCGCGGCCTGCGCGTCGACGGGCGCGACGAGCTTCCGCGGCTGCTGGCGGATCCCGGACTCCTCGGGTCCTTCGAGGAGGGGAGGCTCTTCGGCGCCGACTGGATCCGGTCGCTGGGCGCCGTCCCCAATGAGTACCTGCACTACTACTACTTCAACCGGGAAGCCGTACGCGCATACCAGGCCGCCGAGCAGACCCGGGGCGCCTTCCTCCGCGAGCAGCAGGAGGGCTTCTACGCCCGTATGAAGGACCCGGACACTCCCGCCCTGACGGCGTGGAACCGCACCCGCGCCGAACGCGAGGCCACGTACATGTCGGAGAACCGGGAGGCCGCCGGGGCCGGTGACCGCGACCAGAGCGATCTGGACTCCGGCGGGTACGAGAAGGTGGCGCTCGGCCTCATGCGGGCCGTCGCCCGCAACGAACGGACCTCGCTCATCCTCAACGTCCGCAACCGCACGACGCTCTCCGTGCTTGATGCGGACGCCGTCATCGAGGTGCCCTGCCTGGTCGACGCGGGCGGAGCCCATCCCGTCGCGGTCGACCCGCTCCCGTACCACGCCGTCGGCCTGGTCACCGCGGTCAAGGCCGTCGAGCGCGCCGTGCTCGACGCGGCGGACAGCGGCTCGCGCGCCGCCGCTGTGAAGGCGTTCGCGCTGCACCCGCTGGTCGACTCGGTGAGCGTCGCCGAACGACTCGTCGACGGATACCTGAAGGTCCACCCCGGTCTCCGCTACCTCGACCGCCCGTAGTGCTGGGAGCGGCACTTAGTGCTGTGGCCGGAAAGGATTGCCGGGAAGCTCGCGGCGTCCGGTGCGGTGCGTCGCAAGGCGGAGGGTCGCCCTCGTACGGCCCGTACGAGGACGATCCTCCGCCTCGCGGTCGCACGCACCGGACGCCGCACGGCTCGGCCTCCGGCCGAACGACGGCACTTCGACGACACGGCCCAGGACTGTCCCGACCCGAGGGCTTTTCGGCCCGGCCCCGAGGGAATCTCGGCTCCGCCCCGGCGTGAGACGTCCCCGGGGCGCGCGCCGTCAGCGTAGCGGACCGGGCGCGAACTCCCGCTCGGACGAAAGGAGTTCGCTGCCGGCCAGGAGATGGAGCTGTGCCTCCAGCCAGGCGTCGGCAGCGGCTCCGAGCCCCGTGCCGTCCGTCTCCGCCCCGCCGTCCAGCGCGTCGATGAAGGCGCGCACCAGTGCCGCCGCGCGGACCAGGCCGGTGCGCGACAGCGTCGTGGCGGCGCCCTCGATATGGGAGCGAGCCGGGACCGTCAGATGGCGCAGCCCGCTGTGCGGGACCGCCGAGAGCGCGGACAACGCCTCCTCCAGCGCCGCCGTCAGCGGATCGGACGGGCAGCGGGGTGCCGCCGCCAGTGCCGTGGAGCCGTCGCCCGGTGCGAGATCCGGCACGATCACCCCGGCCGGGGTGAGCACCGCGATCGGATCGATCGTGACGCCCTCGGCGGTACGGTGCACCGCACCGCTCACATGCGTCGCGCCGTCCTCCAGGGCCGCCGTCAGGGCGTCCAGCGCCCCGGGGCATTCGGGCCGGTAGGTGGACGTCAGCAGCGCCGAGGTCCCCGAGACATCGCGCACGACGGCTTCGACACGCTGCTCGGCCGGGTCGTAACCGACGCTCTCCACCGCCGACAGCGCGATGACATGGACCGATTCGGCCTCGACCCGAGGACGGATCAGCCGGGGCGGTCTTCCCGCCCAGCCCGCCGTGAGCGCGGACAGATCCCGTACGAGCAGAGGCTCGGGGAGCTCCGTCCAGGCCGTGCCGACCGGTGTCACGGTCGAGGTGCCGAGCCTGCCGCGGCCGACGGTCAGCACACGGCTCGCCGTGCGTCGCACGTTCTCGCTGACCAGGCTCCCGGTGGCCAGCGCGCCGAGCCCGGTGGCGAGGACACGGCGGGCGGCGAGCAGATGACCGCTGAGCTCCTTGCCCTCGGCGGCCGTCCACGTCTTGCGCAGGACCAGGACGGCACCCGCGCCGGGATGAGCGAAGTACACCTCGGAGACGAGGGCCCGGGGCGTGCCGTGGACACGGCAGCCGAGCGAGACGAGCCGGACCCGGCGCAGCGGGGTGTCCCCGGCCTCGCGGGTGCCCAGCACACCGGGCAGCGCGGCGGCCCGCCGTCGGGCATGCACCTCGGTGAGCAGGGCGGCCACCGACTCCGGGCGGTAGTGCGCGTCGCGGTCGGCGTACGCGATGAGCTGGTCCACCAGATCGGTGAGCGCACCGGCCGGCCAGTGCAGCGACCGTGCCGCCAGATCGGCACCGGCCCGTGCCAGGGCCCCGCCGAGCACCGGCCCGAGATGTGCCACGCCCTCCATCAGCAGCTCGTCGGCCAGTTCGGCGGCCGTGTCCATCGCCGGTCCGGCCGACGGCGGGGCGGCGGGGCCGCCACCGACCTGGACGGTCACGGACCGTTCCCCGGTCCCCGCCGCGTCGGCCGCCCGGAACGCCCATACCGCGAGGGCCAGCACCTCACCGCGCAGCGTGGGGGTCGCGTCCGTCAGCGCGTAGGCGATCTCGCCGGGCACCGGGAAACGCACCGTGCAGGTGGGGAGCTCGACCCGGGGCTCGGGGTGCTCCGGGGACGGGCGGTGTACCACGGCGGCGTAACCGCGGTCGAAGGAGCGACGGGCCGCGGCGAGCGGGCGGGCGCCGGCCGCCGCCGCGAGCGCCTCGTCGTCGGTGGCGCCCGGGGACCAGTCGGCGACCGGGGCGGAGGCCGCGTTCCCATCGTCCGTACGTTCCGTGCCCTCCCTGCCGGACGCGGCCTCGCGCTGGTATGCCAGCACCAGGCCCACGAGATGACGGCACACCCCGGGCGCGGCGCAGCTGCACGTGCCGTTCTCCAGACCGGTGCCGGGCGGCAGGGCGGCGGTGGTGCCGTCCGGGAAGCGGGCCCGCAGCGTGGTGTCCGGGTCGGTCGTGAGGGCCGGTGCCGTGCCGGTGTCGAGCTCCTTCGTGGCCCGCTTGACCAGGCCGCGGTTGGCGAGCTGCGCGAGCGTGTCGGGAGTGAGCGCGAGCAGGTCGGGGCGTGCGGCTGTCGTGTCATGGGTCGTTTCGCTCATCGGCCCAGCCTCTCGGCGACGAACTCCGCGAGATGGCCGGGCGTCATCGCCCCCACATGCGCCCCGGCCTCGGCGAACCGCGCGGCCGTCCCCCGGTCGTAGTCGGGCTCGGCGTCCTCGTCGAGCGCGGCCAGCCCCAGGACGGTGGTGCCCTGCTCCACCAGTGACCGTACGGAACGCACCAACTGGTAGGCGTCGCCGCCCTCGTAGAAGTCGGTGACCAGCGCGACGATGGTGCGCCGGGGGTTCTCCACCAGCCCCGCGGCGTAGCGGACCGCACGCGCGATGTCGGTACCGCCACCGAGCTGCACCCGCATCAGCAGTTCCACCGGGTCGCTCACGTCGGCGGTCAGGTCCACCACCTGGGTGTCGAAGGCGACCAGGTGTGTTTTGAGTCCGGGCAGGCCCCACAGGCACGCCGCGGTCACCGCCGAGTGGATCACCGAACCGGCCATCGAGCCCGACTGGTCGACCAGCAGGATCAGCTGCCACTGCGTCATGTGGCGCCGGGTGCGGGAGTGGAAGTGGGCACGCTCGATGAGCAGGCGGCGCTCGGCCGGCTGGTAGTGGGCGAGGTTGGCCCGCACCGTGCGCCGGAAGTCGAAGTCCCGCGCCAGCGGCACCCGGCTGGGGGTGCGGGACCGGGTGCCGTGGAACGCCCGGCGGACCTCCGGCCGGAGCCTGGCCAGCAGCTGCCGCACCACCGACTCGACGATGCGCCGGGCCAGCCGCAGCACCTCGGGGTTCATCAGATGCTTGGTCCGCAGCACGGCCCGCAGCAGCGTCGGGCTCGGCTCGACCCGTTCCAGTACGGCGGGGTCGGTGACGATCTCCTGGATGCCGTACCGCTCGACGGCGTCCCGCTCCAGGCGTTCGACGGTCTCCTTCGGGAACAGCCGGTGGATGTCGTCGAGCCAGTCGACCGTGGTCAGGGCCGAGGGGCCGTTGCCTCCGGTGCGTGAGGTGGTGCCGGAACGGCGCACACCGCGTCGGGCGAGGTCGGGGTCGCGGCCGTAGAGCCAGTCGAGCGCGGCGTCACGACCCACGCCACCGGGACTCAGTGGGCCGGTGTGGTGTTCGGCCGCGGAGCCGAGCAGCAGCCGCCAGCGCTCCAGGCCCGCGTCGGGTGCCGTGCCGGAGGCGGCGTCCCCGCGCCGGGACCCCATGTCAGGGCCGGTCGTGGCAGCGGGGCCGGTATCGGGCCGGGGTGCCGCCTCGGAGCCCGCTCCGGCCGTGGGCATGCGTCCGGCGGTGGTCGTGGGTGTCGTCGTGCCGGGGACCGCTTCGACCGTGGGCGCCGGGTCGGGAGTGCGTTCGGGGGTGGTCATGGGGTGGCTCCCAGGTCGTAACGGGCCAGCAGCCGGGAAACGGACTCCTCCAGGGCGCGGGCCCGGGCGATCAGCAGCGGGTCCTCGGTGGTCCGCAGCAGGGAGCGCGACGAACCGCGCACGCCCCGCCGTTCCAGCAGGCGAGCGGCGATCCGCTCGCGTTCGCGGGGCGGGAAGAACGTGAACGCCTGACGTAGCGCGGGCAGCCCCGCCAGGAACGCGTCCTCGGGCAACGCGCAGACCAGCCCGTCCAGCACGTCGAGCAGGGACTCCGCGTCTCGACCGGTCTCCTGGCCGTCGGCCGGGACCGTCGCCCCCGCAGGCTCCGTCATCTCGTCCCGGGCGAGTGCGAACAGCCCGGCCAGCCAGTCGCCGAGTGCGTCCGTGCCTGCTGCCGCCACCGCGCGCACCGCCTCGGCCGGATCCCCCGACGCGTCCGGGACCGGTGCCAGGGCCCGGTGCAGGCCGAAAGCGGCCCCGCGCAGATCGAACGGCGCCTGCGGATCGCCACTGATCCGCCACGCCGCCGAGACCACCGCCTCCGGGTGGACCGAGAGCAGTCGATCCGCGTGCCGCACCGCGTCCCGGACAGCCGCGACGGCACGCAGCCGCGGAAAATCCACCCCCGGTCCGCCGCGTGCCCCTTCGAGGAGCCACACCAGGCGCTCCGTCGCCCGGTCGACGACCCCGGCGAGCAACGGCCCCCGCGCCACCCCGAACACCCGGTCGTGCCGCCACAGCCCCAGCGCCGTGGAGAGGATCTCCCCGAGCGCGCCCGCGTCCTTCAACTCGCCCACATGGGAGGAGAGTTCACCGAGTAGCCGCGCCGAGAAGCCGTCCATTCCGCAGAGCACGGCATCGAACAGTGCCCGGGCCAGATCGTCCGCCCCGGACGCGGCGCCACGGGTCCGCTCGGCGAGCGCCACCGCCGCGGCCTCGGCCGGCGTCGCCCCGTACGCACCCGCCTCCACCAGCGCGGCCTCGCGCCCGGCGACGGACCGCGACTCCCAGCGTTCCGTGAACACCGGGTCGATCCCGTGCTCGGGACCGGAGATCCGCCCGTGCCCGGGGATCCCCAGCACCCGCAGCCGGTGCAGCAGTCGGCTGCGCTCCAGATCGACGGCGTCCGTGAGATCGAGCCGGTACGACGTCCCGGGCACGCCGTCGAGCGACAGCGCCGCCAGCCGCGTGGCCACGTCGTGGACCAGGGGCGGCGCGGGGGTGCCGGGGTGCAGTCTGCCGATGCGGTCGCCACCGCACGCCGACACCATCTCGACGACCACGGGGTGCGCCCCCGCGCCCAGCGGGCCCCGGCTCGTCCACGGGAGCGGCCGGTCCAGATCGTCCGTGATCAGGGCGCCCGCGAGACCGTCCAGCACATCGATCCTGGCGGGGCGGGGATGGCCGCGCAGTGTGGTGAGCCCCTGCGCCAGGCTCCGCGCGGCGATCAGATCGGAGGTGGACACCGGAACCCTGCGCGCCCGCAGCCGCTCGACGACCACGCGCAGCAGCCCCTCCGCCGCGGCCTCGGGGCCCGACTCCCACACCTGCTGGTAGTACCCGGGTGACGGCATCCCCGACTGGTACCCGGCGAAGGCGTCCAGCTGCCGGAAGGAGTACGGCACGAGGAAGCTCCCGGCCAGGGCCCCGTCCGACGGGGCGGGCACCAGCGGCCACCCGTCGGCGTCGTGCTCCCACCCGTCCGTACCGTGCTCGCACACGCCGTCGCCGGTGCCGCCGCCGCTGTCGTGCGGCTGTCCGGTCCCGGTGAGCGCCCGGAGCGCGGGCTGGTGGAAACCGCCGGTCACCACCAGCACCGGCCGATCCCCGGCCGCGGCGACCGCAGCCCGCACCCACGCCGCCATGTACGACTCACGCGACCGGTCGCCCGCGTCGGCCTCCGCGTCACCGCGCACCAGGGCGAAGTACGCGTCGAGCCGTTCCGCGAGGCCGTCGTCCGGTTCGACCTCGAACAGCCGGTCCCACAGGGCGTCCGGCGAGTCCACCGCGAAGTGCCGGCACAACCGGTCCGTCGCCTCCGCGTACCGCGCCTCGGCGTCGGCGTAGCGGTTGGTGCGCTCGGCGAACGCCGGATGCCAGGCCGGAAGGTCGATGAAGCGGACCTCCGCACCGGCCGCCCGTCCCGCCCGCAGCGCGACCCACTCCGGCGAGTAGTCGCAGAGCGGGGCCCAGGACGTGGCCGCCCGGTCCTCGTCCCGGTAGTGGCTGAACACCGCGACCGGCAACTCGTGCCCGAGCAGCAGTTCGTCCAGCCGGCCGTTCATCTCCGCGGGACCCTCGACGAGCACATGGGCGGGGCGGAGCTCGTCGACGGTCCGCCCCACGAGCCGGGCGCAGGCGGGGGAGTGGTGCCGCACTCCCAGGAACACCGCGGACATCAGTCGGCCAGCAGATGACGCGCGTCGTACAGAGCCTGCCATGCCGGGCCGCGCCGACGAGGCACCTGCTGCTCCAGGTAGCGGCGCAGCCGGGCGAGGTCCTCCGGGCTGTCCTTGGCCGCCGTTCCCGCCAGGCATGCCACCACATCGGCGGCACTGCCCGGCTCGCCACGCAGGAACCAGCCGCGCACCCCCACGGCATGGGCGACCGACACGGCCTCCGCCGTGCTCATCACCGCCGAGGGGCGGTCCGCGCCCGCTCCGGGCCCGCCCTGCCCGCCGGCTCCGTTCCGCAGCTCCCGGAACGTGGCGACCAGGACCTCCAGCACGTCGTGGTCCGGCGGCGGTTCCACCCCGGACCGCCGCAGCAAGGTAGTCACCTCCGCCTCGACGAGCGCCAGTTCGGTGTCCAGGTCGGGGATCGGGAACACCGTCTCGAAATTGAATCGCCGCTTGAGCGCGGCACTCATCTCATTGACGCCGCGGTCCCGGGTGTTGGCGGTCGCGATGACGTTGAATCCCTGCCGGGCGAAGACCATGCCGTCCGGACCCGCCAGTTCGGGGATCGCCACCACCCGTTCGGACAGCAGCGACAGCAACGAATCCTGCACCTCCAGCGGACAGCGCGTGATCTCCTCGAACCGCACCAGCCTGCCCTCGGCCATGCCACGCAGCATCGGCGCGGGCACCAGCGACCGCGTGGAGGGCCCCTCGGCGACCAGCAGCGCGTAGTTCCAGCCGTACTTGATCTGGTCCTCCGTGGTGGCCGCGCCGCCCTGCACGGTCAGCGTGGAGTCCCCGCTGACCGCGGCCGCGATCAGCTCGGAGAGCAGGGACTTGGCCGTGCCCGGCTCCCCGACCAGCATCAGGCCGCGACTCGTCGCCAGCGTCACCAGCGCCCGGTCCACGAGCGAGGGATTGCCGACGAACTTCCGGCTGATGCCCGCGTCCGCGTCGCCGACGACGAAGCGGCGCGCCGCGCGCAGGCTCAACTCCCAGCCGGGCGGCCGGGGGTCGCGGTCCTTCGCCCGCAGCGCGGCGAGCTCGTCCGCGTACCGCACCTCGGCAGGGGGCCGCTGCACCCGCCCGGCCGCTTCCTGCGCCGACCCGCCGGGCCGCTGTTCGTTCCGTACGGTCATGACGCGGCGCCCTCGGTGAGTTCGGTCAGGTCGGCGAGGAGTTCCGACACGGTCACCGGGTCCAGCCCGGAGAAGCGGAGCGGGTGCTCGTGCCTGGACCAGTGGTCCTGGGGGCGGGTGTCGAGCCACACCGTTTCGAGGGTCTGGTCGGGGAACATGTCGACCACCCCGACCGCGATGCCGGTGTCGAGAGCGATCACCAGGTAGCGGTTGTCGCCCAGCCGCTTGGAGATCCAGCGTTCCACCCCGGCGTCCTGCGGCACGCCCCGCTCCCAGCCGCGCCGCTCCAGTCCGAGGACCTTTCCGGTCGGCACCTTCAGGCCCTCGAAGCGGGTGAGCCGATAGCCCTCGCGCTCCTCGTCGGACAGCGCGAGCACGGCGCGGCCGAGCTGCGGGAACGGCTGGAGGATCTCGTAGTCGGCGAACAGCTCGGACCAGGCGGCCAGCTCGCCGCCCAGCCGGACCGGGTGCGCCAGCCGCACCGCCGCGTCCTCGGCCAGTTCGAAGACCTCGTCCTCCACGTCGGCGAACGTGCGGTCCTCCGCGACCCGGAACGCGGTGGACGCCCCGTCGTCCGTCTCGCTCAGCCATACGAGTCGGCGCACCAGGTGCCAGAGCAGCGGATGGGCGACGAACAGTTCCCGGAACTCCTGGGCCGTCCAGGAGCGCCCGGTCACCATCGCCGCCTCCAGCCGGCGCACCTGGTCCGACGCGATCGTCCGGACGTCCTTCTTGAGCGCCATGAACCGCTTGCGCTCCGCCGGGGCGAGCTCCGCGTCGTCCCGGGCGCCCGGCTTGGGCAGGTCCTTGCGGCGCTTGCCGTCCCCGTCCAGCACGTACGGCCGCAGCTGCTCGTCGAAACCGACCGTGAACGTCCGCGAGCCGTAGTCGACGACGGTCGAACCGTCCTCGTCCAGACCGAGGTCCGGCACCAGGCGGTCGGAGAGCTGTTCCCCGGTCAGCCCCAGTCCGGCCGCGACCTCGGCGATCTTCTCCTGGGCCCGGGCCTTCAGCCCCTTGAACTTCACCCGCTGCGCGATCGCGTGCAGATGCAGCAGCGCGACATCGCTGCCGATCGTCGCCAGGACGTCCAGGCCCTCCACGGCCCGGTGGTGGGCGCCCTCACCGGGCCAGGTCCGGATGACCGGAGTGAGCCTGCGCACCGTCTCGTCGTCGCCCAGCAGCCCGAGCGCATGCAGCACCCACGACTCCTTCGCGGGCATGTTGGCCAGCTGCCACTGCTCGAACAGGGCCCAGGCGAACGTGGCGAGCGTCGCGGGTTCGGCCGTCTCGACGAGCTGGCCGACACCCGGGTAGACGTCGCCGGACTTGGACAGCGCCAGGGTCGTCAGAGCGTGGTGCACCGACGGTCGAGGCAGCGCACCGCCGGACCGGACCAGGATCTGGGGCAGCAGCGCGGGTTCCGCCCATGCCGGGAGCGCGGGCATCCTGGCGGGCAGCGCCCGCTCCAGTGGATCCGCGGCCAGCAGCCCCTCCACCGCGGTCAGGGCCTCGGGGCCGTACCCACGGGCGGCCTCGCGCACCGCCTCGTCGCCGTGCAGCGAGGAGATCAGCGTCAGCGCCTGCTCGGCGGCGCGTCGGGCGGGGCCGGGCTTGCCCACGGCGTCGGGCACCAGGAGCGGGGCGGCGGCCGCGCCGTGCCGGGCGAACCAGGAACGTGCCGTCGCCGCCACGGACTTGAGACGCACCGCCCAGTCCGCCATGTTGCGGGCGACGCCCACGTCGGCGAACGGGAGCAGCACCGGTGCGAGAGAGGCCGGCTGGCGGGGAGCGGCGCGCAGCAGCAGCGGCAGAGCGGCGAGGCCGAAGCGGGCCGCGATCGGCTTGAAGGTGTCCTCGGCGTCCCACAGGTCGTTCGGATCCCACGTGGCGAGATACGGGGCGACCAGCTCCTCGGGGCCGTGGACGTAGCGCCAGGCCGAGGAGAGATGGTCTCCGCGCAGGTCGTGCTGGACGGAGGGGTCGTTCACGTCCCATCCGGCCGACCGGCCGCCGGTGCGCTCGGTCGTGTACCAGGACGTGGTGGCGGCCCAGGCCTCCCGTTCGCCGGGCAGCCACTCGACCGAGGGCGCGGACTCGGCGGTCAGACCGGTCACGACCAGGGCCTTGGCCTTGGCACGGGGGCGGGACCAGGGCGGCGTCGTCAGGACCTCCGGGAGCGCGTCGGCGGGGGCGTCGGGGACGAGACCCACCGGGTTCAGCAGCGGCTCCACGACCTCGACGACCTCGGCGTCCAGACCGCCGAGTGCGAGGGACACCACCTCGCGGCAGGTCGCGAGGTGGCCCCGGATCAGCTGACGCGTCCGGTCGGCCGCCGCGCCCGAGGCGTGCCGCGATTCGGCGGCCAGCAGGCGCACGGCCCGCACCGGACAGCGGCGCATGGCTTCGAGGAGGGCCGGACGCACGTGCTTGAGGTCCGCGTGCGCCAGCAGGGCGAGAAACGCCTCGTCGGTGGGGATCTCGGCCAGGGCCTCGGCGGCGGCCTTCACCGCGTCGGCGTAGTAGGCCCCGCCCTTGAGCTGATCGGCCAGCAGTGGGGCGACGGCCGTTCCGATGCCCTCGGCCAGCGTCGCGACGAGCGCCGCGTTGTAGGCGAGGGGCGGCCGGTGGGTGAACCCCGTCACCTGGTCGCCGGAGTACAGCGAGGCGAACATCATCGTCAGCAGGCTGTCGTCGTGCTCGTCCAGAATCCGGGGATCGGCACAGAGCTCGTCGACCCAGTCCGTCTCGCTCGGCACCAGATAGGAGACGGAGACCCTGCGGACGACATCGGTACGGCGCTCGGCCAGCGCCGCGACCGCCGCGCGGTAGGTCTCCTCGTCGGCCTCGGCCAGGAGCGCGCGCACCCGGTCCGTGACCGGCCGGCGGTTCCGCGTCCAGTACGTGTGGTGGGGGCGGGTGAGCACCTGCAGCTTCGGCATGGTCCGCGAAGCGCCGGCCTGCTGCCACGTCGCCTCGACCGAGAGCATCTCGGCGGCCGCGCACGCGGCGAACGGCAGGCCGTACCGCTCGGCCCACAGGTGAGCCCAGGCGGAGTCGGGCAGGGGCAGCGGGACGATCGAGGTGAGCAGGGCCGCGCCGACCGGTGTCGGATCCCCCGAGACATGCGCCCGCAGCTGGTCGGCCAGCCCGCGGTCCGAGTCGGACGAGTCGACGAACCGCTGGATCCAGGACGCCTGCTCCGCGACCGCCGTGTCGATCTTCTCGAACGCTCCCGACGGGAGCCCGCTCGGCACCCGCGGCGAACCGCCGCGCCGGGGGAGGAGGATGCTCTTCCACTTGGCGGGGAGCGTGAACGTGTCCTCGTCCGGCAGGACCGGCGGCCCCTCGGCGGGAGGCGTGTCCAGGACCGCCGGGGCGCCTCCGGCCGCCGATGCGGCGGGCACGGCCGAGGCGGCCACCTCGCGGTACCCCTTCTTCTCCTTCTCCGCGATCGACTTGCGGACCTGCTCCGCGGCGGCCTCGGCCGACGCGTACTCCTTCGTCTGTGTACGGCCGGTGCTTCCGCATCGTCCATGACGCACCGTCACCACGGAGCCCTCGGCCCCGGTCTCCCAGAACTTCGACGCGGTGCCCTCGACGTATTCCCAGCGGCGCACGGGTCCGCCCCCCTTTCACACCTGGACGACCCGCGCTCCGGCGGGTTTTCGATCAGTGGTGCCACAGTAGAACGGACCACTGACAACGCAGCGTGACCAGGGCCTCCGCTCGATGAATCCCCAGGTCGGCCGAAGGCGCGGGGGTACCGGCGGGGTGGCGGCGAGCACGGCGCGGCGACGGGCGGCGCGACGCCCGGGAGCCGGGGCCGCGAACCGCCCGCGTCAGGGAGCGGAGACCGCGCGTGCGCCTCCGGAAGGCGTCCATGACGGGGTCACGCCCATCACCTGGCAGACCATCAGGAAGAGGGGGATGGGCGGGGTGTACGGCGTGTGGTTGTCGGGTCGGTGGATCAGCCTCGGCCGGTCCGCCGGAACCCGCGCCCCGCGCACGTAGGCGACCTCCACGGGCCAGTCCAGATCCAGGTCGGAGCCCGCGGGCACGATCCACCACCACAGGTCCGTGTCCGCGAAGACGCAGCCGGTGCGTGGCAGGTGGGACAGCAGCCGGAAGCCGTGGCGTGCCGGCACGCCCACGGCGTCGCAGCCCAAGGTCGCCGAGAACGCGGGCGGCAGCGGCAGCCGCACCGTCTCCGCCCCGGAGGGGGGCCCGGAGTCGTGGGGACGGCGTGCCCTGCGCAGATGCGACATCGCGTTCCTCAGCATGAGCGCTCCGAACCGTGCGGCAGCTCCGCCCACACGATGCGGCCCGAGCCGAACTCCGCGTAGCGGGAGCCCCACGTACTGCACATCGCGTCGACGAGCAGCAGTCCGCGTCCGTGCTCGCCGGAGGCGGTGCGGCACAGCTTCGGCCCGCCGGGCTGGTACCCCTGGTCCTGCACGGCTATGCGCAACCGTCTGCCGAGACATCGCAGCTCGCACACGACGCGGGCGCTCCTGGTGTGCACCACCGCGTTGGTGACCAGCTCCGAGACGATCAGGACCGCCGCCTCGTACGCGTCGTCGTCCAGCCGCCACTCGTCGAACCGGGCCCGCGCCAGCTGCCGCGCGCCGGCCACGGACTCCGGGTGTGCCGGCAGCGCGAAGCAGTACCGGAGCGCTTCCGTCCCGGGGCTGAGGTCCATGAGCCGGGGGATGAGCGCACTGCCAGGTGCCACAACCATTCCTCACAGTGGGGGCTGCGTCACACTCCGCGATCGCACACGAATGACCGCGGTCGTGACTACGTGAACTGGTTCCCTCAACAACTTTCCCCCTGTCCGGAACACTTGGCAAGAGGCACTCTGAAAATTTCAGAGTGACTGTGTCACGGGGTCCCGCTCATGGCACACTGCTGCCAAACAGCGCATGGGGAGGTCTGAAGTGAGCGAACCGCGGTCCGCCCCGACCGTCGGTCAGGTCGTTCTCGGCAAGCGCCTGCAGGATCTGCGGGAGCGTGTCGGCCTGAGCCGTGACCAGGCTGCCAAGGTGCTGCGGGTCGCACCCGCGACGGTACGCCGGATGGAGACCGCCGAGGTCGCCCTGAAGATCCCCTATGTCCAGATGCTGCTGAAGGCGTACGGCATCTCCGACGACGAGGCCGACGCCTTCGTGGAGCTCGCCGAGGAGGCCAACAAGCCCGGCTGGTGGCAGCGCTACCACGACGTGCTCCCCGACTGGTTCAGCATGTACGTCAGCCTGGAGGGCGCCGCGAGCCTCCTGCGCATGTACGAGCCGCACTTCGTCCCCGGTCTGCTCCAGACCGAGGACTACGCGCGCTCGGTGTTGCGCACGGGTGCCGTCGGCCAGACCAGGCCCGAGGACATCGAACGCCATGTCGCGCTGCGCATGAGACGTCAGTCCCTGCTCCACGGGCCGGACGCCCCGAAGCTGTGGGTGGTGATGGACGAGACGGTGCTGCGCCGTCCCGTCGGCAGCGTCGACGCGATGCGCGGGCAGATCGATCGGCTGCTGGAGGCCACCGAGATGCCGCATGTGACACTGCAGATCGCGGAGTTCTCGACCGGTCACCACCCGGGCACCTACGGCCCCTTCGTCATCTTCCGCTTCGGAGTGCCCGAACTCCCCGACATGGTTTACAGCGAGTACCTGACCGGTGCCGTCTACTTCGACGCGCGCCCCGAGGTGGCCTCCTACCTCGAAGTCATGGACCGCATGGCGGCTCAGGCCGCGACTGCACAACGCACGAAGGAGATCCTCCGGGATTTCCGCAAGGAGCTGTGATGGATCCCATATACAACGGCATGCCGGCCGCCGAACTCGGTACCGAGGGCTGGCACAAGCCGTGGAGCGGTGGGAACGGGGGCAACTGCGTCGAAGCCATGAAACTGTCCGACGGCAGGGTCGCCGTCCGCCAGTCCGCCGATCCCGACGGCCCCGCACTCATCTACTCGCACCACGAGATCGCCGCCTTCATCCAGGGAGCCAAGTCGGGTCAGGCGGACTTCCTCCTGACCTGAGCGGTGGGTCCCGATGCCGGTCCGACGGTTCCTCCCCCAAATCCCCGGCGCCGGGACCCGCCCGCGTCCCACACTGCTGCTGTCCGCCGACCTATGGACCCATGGAGCGCGCTATGACCGGGCACGAGCCCCGAGCCGTGGAGATCGACACCAGCCGTCCGCATCCCGCACGGATGTACGACTGGTTTCTCGGTGGCAAGGACAACTACCCGGTCGACGAACAGATGGCCCGGGAGCTGCTGGCCCTCCAGCCCCGGGGGCGGGACATGGCCCGGGTCAACCGGGCCTTCATGCACCGGGCCACCCGGTGGCTGGCGGAGAACGGAATCCGCCAGTTCCTCGACATCGGCGCCGGAATCCCCACCGAGCCCAACCTCCACCAGATAGCCCAGCGCATCGCCTCGGACGCGCGGGTCGTCTACTGCGACAACGACCCGATCGTCCTCGCGCACGCGGCGGCCCTGCTGCGCTCCACCCCCGAGGGGGCCACCGACTACATCCAGGCCGACGCGCGCGAACCCGACGCCATTCTCGAACAGGCCGGCCACGTTCTCGACTTCGACCGGCCGATCGCGCTGTCGATGCTGGCCCTGCTGCACTTCCTGGACGACGAGGATGGCGCGGCCGAGATCGTCGACCGCCTGGTGAGCAGGCTCCCCCCGGGGAGTTTCCTGGTGCTCTCGCAGACCACGGGGGACTACGACCCGGAGGGGGCGGCGACGGCCTCCGCCATGTACAAGGCGCGCGGGATGACGCTGCGGCTGCGGTCCCGCGCCGAGTTCACCGCGTTCTTCGACGGGCTCGAACTCGTCGAGCCGGGCGTCTCGCTCTCCGCGGACTGGCACCCGGAACTCGGCGAGGCCGTCGACGTCCCGATGGACGAGCCGATCCCGGGCTACGCGGGCGTCGCCCGCAAGCACTGACCGCCCCGGCCGGGCCGGGACCTCCCGGGCGCTCCCGCCCGGGCCCGCAGGACACAATGGACACATGTCACGACGCAGCATACGACCGAGGCGGTCCACCGCCCCCGCCGGGCGGCCCTCCGCGATCACCGACCGGTCGCCGTGCCCCTGCGGACTGCCCGGCACCTACGGGGACTGCTGCGGCCGGTTCCACACGGGCACCGCCGCCGCTCCGACCTGCGAGGCCCTGATGCGCTCCCGGTACGCGGCGTTCGCCGTCCGGGACGAGGCGTATCTGCTCCGCACCTGGCACCCCGGCACCCGGCCGCCCGCCGTCGACTTCGATCCCGGGACGCGGTGGGTGCGCCTGGAGGTCCTGGGGACGACCGACGGCAGCGCCTTCCACACCGCGGGCACGGTCACCTTCCGCGCACACTTCACCGTCGCCGGACAGCCGGACTCGCTGTACGAGAAGAGCCGCTTCGTGCGGTCCGATGGCGCCTGGGTGTACGAGGCCGCGGACTTCGCCGAGTAGGTCCCGCGCCGGATCACCAGGCACTGCCGGGGCGCACCGGCAGCCCCGGGTGATGAGCGGCGAGGATCTTGTTGGCGCGCGCCAGCTCCCCGAGCGCCTGTTCGCGGTCCGCCTGGTCCTCGGCGCAGAGCCGTGGACCGCGGAACCGGCGCACCTCCCGCGCGGCGCACGCGGCGTCGAGTTCCGCCCGCAGGATGCGCGGGGGGATGCAGGACCCGATCAGCGCGGCGACCCGGTCCGGGATCGGCACGGGGACGAGGAGGTGCGAGGCGGTCATGGGGGGTTCCCTCTCGGATGGTCGGCCAGGAGGCGGTGCCGGGTACGGCCGCCGGGTGGCGGCCGACTCCTCCATGTCTACGGGACACAGGTCCGGGTTTCTCCTTGAGAACGTCTCCGTGTGGCAACCGTTTGGGACTGACCGGCTATTTCGCCTTACCGCTGGGTAAGTTGACCCGTCGTGCCGTGCGTGATCCGATTCCGGCCCGCTCGCCCCGCGGTTCGCGGGCGTCGTCGCCTCCGGCGCGCAGTTGCAGCCGCAGCGCGCGCAGCACCGCCTCGGTCGAGAACCGGGCCTCGGGGTCGACGAGCTGCTCGCCGAAGATGGATTCCAGGTTGCGCATCCGGTAGCGGACCGTCTGCGGGTGCACGTCGAGCAGTTCGCCCATCTGGGCGGCGGTGCCCCGGGTGTCGAGCCAGATCCGCAGGGTCTCGATCAGCCGCTCCCGCCGGTTCGCGCTGATCCCGGCGAGCGGGGCGAGTTCGCGGCGCGCCAGCTGGTCGAGGAGGGCCGTGTCGGACAACAGCCAGAGTGTGATCAGGTGGTCCTCGCAGCGGACGACCGGCTCGTCGTCGATGACGCCCGCGTCCACGAGTTCGAGCACCCGGCGGGCCCAGCGGATCGAGTCGGAGGCCATGGCGGTGGGGACGGTCAGTCCGACCGCGGCGTGGTGCCCCGGGAGCGTTCGGTCGAGCATGCGTCTTCGCGCGTCGTCGAACGCCCCCGGGATCAATAAGTGTGGCTGGGGATCGGTGAAGTCGACCAGTACGTCCCGGTCGGCGCCCGGTCCGCCCGGATCCGGCGAGGAGCGCACCGCCACGAGCGTCACCTCGTCGGGCATCGTCCAGCCGGTCTGCTCGCACAGTTCGGCGATGGCCGTACGGGGGACGGGGCGTCCGGCGAGCAGGAGATGCAGCAGCCGCCGTCTGAGGGTGCCCGTGTGGTCGGCCGAGGCCGCGCGGACCTCCATGTAGCCCTCGCGGGAGAGCGCCTCCAGTTCGTCGACGTAGGTGAACAGGGCGTCGGCGAAGGCGAGCATCATCGTGGGGGAGAGGTTGTAGCGTCGGCCGATCTTCTTGGCCCGGCGGAGCGCGATCCGTGCGCCCAGCCGGTAGGCGCCGTGCAACTGGTCCAGGGTGCGGCCCTCGTACGCCTCGTACCGGCCGAACCTCCGGCACATCTCGTCGCGCAGGGTGGAGGGGGCGGTCGGCTCGGCGACCTGGTCCACGAAGACGGAGATGGTCTGCTCGACGCCCACCCGGATGCCCTGTCCGTACGGGCCGTCGAGCAGTCGCGCGTACACGGGGTAGGCCCGGGTGACCTCCAGTCCGATCTCCTTGATCAGGCTGGGTATCTCGGGACGAACGATCGCAGCGAACTCCTGCGGCAGCGGCCCGAGCGGCTCTCCGAGTTCCGAGGGTTGCACAACTCCCGGCATTCCTCTGTCCCTTGCTCTCCGGCGCCCGATGGGGGGTGGGCCGTGGGAGGAGCGCTCCCAAGCCGTCAGGTGCGTACCAACGTGGGCTGCTGAAGATAGTCCACGCACGCGCGTGTGGACACAGGCACGACCGGACGAGATGTAGGGGGCACGTACCACCGTCGCGGGCGCGACGTGCCGGGACGCACGGATTCATGGATTCCGTTTCGTCCGCCGCGCGTGCGCGCCGGACCGGTGTTCCGTGACGGGAATTCCCGGGGTTGCCCCGGTGAATACGCGCCGTTCTTGCGTGCGGGGGAATGCGATACGTCTGCCGTCGGACGGGCGGGCCCACCGTTTCATCGGTGCGAAGTCGAAGAGAGTGCGTCGCGGGATCGTGCGTGCGGCCTTCTCCCTATACGGGGCCGGAATTCAATCCGGCCGAATCCCCTGTTGTGCCTTCGGTCGGCGAGAGGGTCTTCCGGGTCACCGTGCGGATACGGCGTGGCATGCGAGGGGATGGCTGATGTCCAGTCAGATAGCCCTTGACCAGGGAGGGTTGGCGCGACAGGGGTCGAGTGTGCTGTGCGCGGGCGGTCCGGGACCCTTCGCGGGGGCGCCGTGACTGCTCACTTCTGGACAAGATTTCACGGCTCGGCACTCGCGTCACGACAAATTGCCGACCGGGATTCGCGCTTCGGGAGATTCTTCGTCACGACTGTTGCGGAGCCACGTTACCCGACCGTAGCGTCTTCGCCGAACGCAAGTGGTCGCGCAGTCGGTCAGGCCGGACTGCCACTTCTCTGTCCTGTGCCCCCATCGGAGTTCCAGCCATTCCGGCGGGACGGGTTCTCCGCATGGGTCACGCCTTCTGAAGGGAAATGGAATCGTGAACACCCTTGCACGCAGAGCCGCATTCGTCACCGCAGCATTCGGCGCGGCCATCGGGATGACGGTGTCGTCGGCCTCGGCCACCACCGCGTCGCACTCCTGGACGGTCAGCCCGGGCGGCGCATTCACCGCCAGCGCCACGCTCCCGACGCTGGACGTCCCCCTCGTCCAGCTCGTCTGCGACTCCTCCGCCGTGACGTCCGGGACACTCAAGACGACCAGCGCCGACGGCGTGGGGATCGGCAGCATCAACAACATCACGTTCACCGGCTGCGACGTGGGCGGCATCTCCTTCACCGTCTCCATGACGGCGACGCCCTGGAAGATCAACGTCATTCAGCCCAACGCCACGCACGCGGACTGGGTCGACGGAACCGTCAGCGACATCTCGGCGCACATCTCCGGCGTCGGCTGCAACGCGGACTTCAAGGGCAAGGTGTACGGGCACTACGACAACACCAAGGGCTCCCTCGTCATCGACGGCACGGGAAGCGACCTGAAGGCGTCCAACGCCAGCTGCCTCGGCCTCATCAGCAACGGTGACGTGGCCAGCTTCAACGCCGAGTACGTGGTGAGCCCGAAGCAGAAGATCACCGCCACGTCGTGACGTGGCGGAGCCGGGCGGAAGACGGCCCGGTCCACCTCCGGCTCGGGGTGGTGGCGGACGACGGTTCGCCACCACCCCGAGCGGCCGTTCACGGCCCGCCCGTCGCCCCTGGCACCGGGGACCCGCACGGCGGGACCGCACCGGGGATCCGCCGGTCCGGGGCCGTACCCCAGCAGCACCCCGTACCAGGGAGGACAGGGCCAGAATGAACGTGAAGACATCGGCGACCGGCGGCAGGCGATCGGTGCGCCTGGCATCGGTCGCGGCCGTCGCGCTCCTCGCGGGGCTGCTGTCCGGTTCCGGATCGGCCGCCGAGGAGGGCGGTTCGGCGGTGACCCTCGCCTACGACTGCGCCCTGCCGGGCGGCACCGGCCGGGTCACCGTCCGGGTCACCACGGCCTTCCCGTCCTCCGGGACCGCGGGGACACCGCTGGAGAGCGGTCCGGTGACGGTCGACGTACGGCTCGCGCGGTCGGACCTGGAGGCGCTGCTGCCGGCCGGCACCGAGGTGGTGGCGAGCACCGCGACGCTCGCGGTGGGGATCAGGCAGCAGGACCGGTCGGCCGAGGCCCGGTGGCTGGACCTGCCGGCGCCGGGCTCCGCCGTCCCCGCCGAGGGCGAGGTGAGCCTCGTCCACACCGGACCCGTCCCGTCGGTGACGCTGCCGGCCGCGGGCGACGTCACCTTCACCGCGGGGCGGCTCACGCTCGGACTGCGTCCCGTCGCGGACACCGCCCCGGAGGCCGGAGCGGAGAGCGGGCCGGCCGCCGCCCCGCCGCTCGGCTGCGAGCCCGCGGAGGACGGCGGCAGGCCGCTGGCGACCGTTCCGGTGACGGCCGGCCCGCCCGACCCCTGGCCGTCGGGGACCGAGGGGGACGAGGGGTCCCGGGGCACGGATGGGAGCGCGGACGCAGGTGACCGCATCGCGGTGGAGCCGCGGACGGCGGAGGCCGGGAGCGAGGAGCCGTGCCCCGTCGATCCGCCCACCGGAACCGCGGACTGGAGCGACGCGCCGAAACCGCCGGAGGGCGGCCCCGTCATGGAGGTCGACATCCCCGGCGGCGGAACGTTCGGCTGTGCCTACGCGGTCGGCATGGCCACCGTGTACAAGCTGAACGGGGCGATGATCATCAACGATCCCGCCAAGAAGCCCGGTCTGATCAGCGTCCTGGCCAACGTGCACCGCGGACAGCGGGCGGCCAACGCCCCGGGGGGCTACTACCTGCGGCTCGACTCGCTCGGGAACCTGAAGCTGCCGGACGCCGACTCCACCTTCCTGACGTTCGGGTTCCAGCCGGTGTCCGCGAAGGTGGAGTTCGAGAACGGGCCGCTCACCATCTCGACAGGGAACATCGGCACGGGCAGCACCAAGACCTACTTCGCCACGGCCTCGTTCAAGCAGTCGCTGCGACTGCGCGACGTCGAGGTCAACGGGACCCCCCTGGACGTGGGCCCGAACTGCCGCACCGCGGCACCGTTCAAGGTGGTCCTGAACGGCGACTTCCCGAAGTACGTCAATGTCTTCGGCGGAGGCCCCATGAACGGGAAGGTCGAGATCCCGCCGTTCTCCGGCTGCGGGACCGGCGGTGAGGACCTGGACAACCTTTTCACGGCGGCCATCTCGGGTCCCGGGAACGTCGTCGCGATGAACCAGGGCATGACCTGCGTCCCCTCGGACAGCAGCACCTTCTGCCCGCCGACCGTGCCGACGCTGCCCGGCAAGGAGACTCCCGCCGGCTGACCGCCGGCCCCCGGCCGAGGAGCGGCCGGCGGGCGCGCGTCGGCCGGGCGACGGGAGCTGCCGGACAGCGGGCGGGGCCACCCTCTGAGGACGGCCCCGCCCGCTGTCCGGCCGGCTGTGCCGGTTACCGTGCCGCCGAGTGCCAGTACTGCGACATCAGCCTGCCCGCGTCGGGGGCGGCGCTGCTCGGGTCGTTGATCGTGGCGACGTACGTCTGGGCGTCGTTCAGGACCACGTCGTTGTCGCCCGAGGCGGAGGGGAGCCCGGTCTTCAGGTTCACCGCCCAGTCGAGCAGGCCCAGGCCGCAGCCGCTCGCGCCCGGGACCGCGTAGGCGGTGTCCGCCTGGTTGGCGCCGAGAAGGCTGATGCGGCCCATCACGCCGGCCGGGTCGGGGGTGCCGTCACCGGCGAACTGCTGGGTGCCCGGGGTGGGGCGGGTCAGGTTCTGCGGGCGGAGCAGGATCGGCTTCGAGGCGGAGCCGATGTAGCAGGCGTCGCCGAGGAACGGGTTCTGCAGATGGATGCGCACCGGGAGCGTGATGATCGGCTTGCCCGTGGTGACGCCCGCCAGGAGCTGGAAGTCGCTGGGGTTGCCCACCGATTCGATGGTGGCGGTGACCCGGTTCAGGGTGCTGTTCGTGATCTGGTTGCAGATGCCGCTGATCACCGGGATGTCGCTGGGGCACATGAGCCCGAGCAGTCCGCCGGGGATCTGCGCGGAGTCGGCCACCAGGGCGCCGCCGGCGGGCGAGACCACCGTCGAGCCGCCGCCGGGGTGCGTGACCACACCGACCTGGAGGTCGCTGGCGCCCACCGGCACGGTCGTGTTGCCGAGCTTGATGGAGCCGCTGGCGGAGTGCGAGGAGACGCAGACCGCAGTGTCGTTCAACCCGTCGGCGGCCAGCATGGCCGACGCGTCCACCGGGCACCGGGTGAAGGGCGCCCAGTGGCCGTTGAGGCCCGTGGCGGCGGTGGCCGATCCCACGGACGCGAAGGCGGCGAGCGCGGTGAAGGAGGCCAGCAGCCCCAGGCGCGCCCGTCTCGAACCAGATCTCATGTCGTCCCCTTTTCGGGCAGCCGCCACCGGGCGGCCACATAAGCGGAGTTGCTCGGTCTTTCTCTGACACACCAAAACCGGCACCTTTTCGGGCCAAGCGCAACGGGTGTACAGACCTTCGGTTTGCGGTACGGGTGCCGGAGTCCGCGGCAAACAATGCAGAAACGGACCTCCCTTTCACCGAGCCGTGAGGTTACTGGCGAGGAACACCGCCGCACAATCCTGTTGTCCGAGATGATTGCCCCGTGACCGGTTCCTCGTTCCCGGATGAGCGTGCCACGAGGGCGACTTGTCATTCGGTGCGCACCCGCGTGATGGCGGAACCGGCCATCGTGGCAGTCTTTCGCAGGTGCGGAGAACTTGTCATCCGGTGACAGTTCGCCCCGGTTTCCTGCTCAATTCGTGCGAAGAACGCGAGGGGGTGGCGCGGGCTGTTGAAAACTTGGAGAACCGGTATTGCCCGGTCAGGTTACCCGGCCGTAACGTCGCCCCGTAGGCAACTCGGCCACGATGTCCGACGGTTGCTCCCTCTCGGAACGCGCGGGCCCGGCCCGGGCCCGCCGCTGGGGTTGCGCATCCGTCGACAAGGCGTACGCGGGAGTTTGTCATCGCATGACAAACGGGCCGGCTCCTGAAGAAATGGCTGTTCAAGGGCTTGTCCCGGCGGTCCTGATGAACTTAACGTGCGCCCCTCGGTGCACTTCTGTCACTTCGTGAGTGCATGCAGGAGGTGGGATGGGAATCGAAGTCGTCGTCGAGGGCCTTACCAAGTCTTTCGGCAAGCAGAACATCTGGCAGGACGTGTCGCTCACACTGCCCGCCGGTGAGGTAAGCGTGATGCTCGGCCCGTCCGGCACCGGAAAGACGGTTTTCCTCAAGTCCATCATCGGACTGCTGAAACCGGAGCGGGGACGCGTCCTCATCGATGGTGTCGACATGGTGAACAGTCCCGAGCGGGACATCATGGAGACGCGCAAACTGTTCGGGCTCATGTTTCAGGACGGCGCGCTCTTCGGCTCGATGTCGCTGTTCGACAACATCGCCTTTCCGCTGCGCGAGCACACCCGCAAGAAGGAATCCGAGATCCGGCGCATCGTCATGGAACGGATCGACATCGTCGGTCTGCTGGGCTCCGAGGGGAAACTGCCCGGAGAGATCTCCGGAGGGATGCGCAAACGCGCCGGGCTGGCCCGGGCCCTCGTGCTCGACCCGCAGATCATCCTGTGCGACGAGCCGGACTCCGGACTCGACCCGGTCCGCACCGCCTATCTCTCCCAGCTCCTCATCGACCTGAACGCGCAGATCGACGCGACGATGCTGATCGTCACCCACAACCTCGACATCGCGGCCACGGTCCCCGACAACATGGGCATGCTCTTCTGCCGCAACCTCGTCACCTTCGGTCCGCGCGAGGTTCTGCTGACCAGCGACGAACCGGTCGTCTCCCAGTTCCTCGCGGGGCGCCGGGAAGGGCCCATCGGCATGTCCGAGGAGAAGGACGCGGCCACCCTCGCCGCCGAGCGGAGGGACGCCGACGGTGCCGGATCCGCCCCGGCGCCGGGACCGCGCACCGTCGTGCCGCAGCTGGAGCCCTCGCCCGGGATGCCGGTCCGCCGGGCCGTCCAGCGCCGCCGCGAGCGGGTCCTCGGCATGATGGGCCAGCTCCCCGAGGCCGCCCGCACGGCCATCATGAACAGCTACGCCCCGGCCGCCGGCGGTGCCAGGCCATGACCGCCGACCTTCCGGTGCGGCCCCCCGGGCCGCCCGCCACCGACGTCCCGCCGCCGGACCCGGGGCCGGTGCGCAGACCGCCGACACGGCTCCTGGCGCCGCTGCGCGAGACCGGGAAACTCTTCGCGCTCGCCCTGTCCGTCACCCGGTCGGTCTTCCGAAGGCCGTTCCAGGTACGGGAGTTCGTCGAGCAGTTCTGGTTCATCGCCAGCGTCACCATCCTGCCCGCCGCCCTCGTCTCCATCCCGTTCGGCGCGGTCATCGCCCTCCAGGTCGGGTCGCTCACCCAGCAGCTCGGCGCCCAGTCCTTCACCGGCGGCGCCAGCGTCCTCGCCGTGATCCAGCAGGCCAGCCCGCTCATCGTGGCCCTGCTCATCTCCGGCGCGGGCGGCTCCGCGATCTGCGCGGACCTCGGCTCGCGGAAGATCCGCGAGGAACTCGACGCCATGGAGGTCATGGGCGTCTCACCCGTCCAGCGCCTGGTCGTCCCGCGCGTCCTGGCCACCATGGGCGTGGCCGTCCTGCTCAACGGACTGATCTCCGTCGTCGGCACCCTCGGCGGCTACTTCTTCAACGTGATCATGCAGCACGGCACCCCCGGCGCGTACCTCGCCAGCTTCTCCGCGCTCGCCCAGCTTCCCGACCTCTACATCAGCGAGGTGAAGGCGCTGATCTTCGGCTTCATCGCGGGCATCGTCGCCGCCCACCGCGGCCTGAACCCGCGCGGCGGACCCAAGGGCGTCGGGGACGCGGTCAACCAGTCCGTCGTCATCACCTTCATGCTGCTGTTCTTCGTGAACATGATCCTCACGGCGATCTATCTCCAGATCGTCCCCGCGAAGGGGAGCTGAGAGACGATGTCCATGCTCGGCTGGCTGGATCGCTCTGGCGACCAACTCACCTTCTACGTAAGAGCGTTGTTCTGGATCCCGCGCACCCTGCGGCGCTACCTCAAGGAGGTGCAGCGGCTCCTGGCCGAGGTCGCCTTCGGCAGCGGCGGACTCGGCGTCGTCGGCGGGACCATCGGCGTGATGATCGCCATGACCCTCTTCACGGGGACGGTCGTCGGCCTCCAGGGCTACGCCGCCCTCAACCAGATCGGCACGTCCGCGTTCACCGGCTTCATCTCCGCCTACTTCAACACCCGCGAGATCGCCCCGCTCGTCGCCGGACTCGCGCTCTCCGCGACGGTCGGCGCCGGGTTCACCGCCCAGCTCGGCGCGATGCGGATCAACGAGGAGGTGGACGCCCTCGAAGCGATGGGGGTGCGCTCCATGCCGTACCTCGTCACGACCCGGGTCATCGCCGGAGTGGTCGCGATCGTCCCGCTCTACGCCATCGGGCTGCTCTCGTCGTACGTGGCGTCCCGTTACGTCACCGTCCTGTTCAACGGACAGTCGGAAGGCACCTACGACCACTACTTCAACCTCTTCCTCTCCCCGGACGACGTGCTGCTGTCCGTGCTCAAGGTGCTCGTCTTCAGCGTGATGGTGATCCTCGCCCACTGCTACTACGGCTTCCGCGCCGAGGGCGGGCCCGCGGGGGTCGGCATCGCCGTGGGCCGGTCGGTGCGCAACGCCATCGTGCTGATCAGCGTCACCGACTTCTTCCTCTCGCTCGCCATCTGGGGCGCCACGACGACCGTGAAGGTGGCCGGATGATGCGGACGAAGAAGACGGGGACGACCCGCCGCCGGATCGCCGGGGTCGGCTTCCTCCTCGTGCCCGTCGCGCTCGTGTGGACCTCGGTCGCGGTGTACAACAAGGACTTCACCCACGACGCCACCGTGACCGTGCGCACCGGCACCGTCGGCAACGAGATGCACCGGAACGCGGATGTGAAACTGCGCGGCGTCGTCGTCGGACAGGTCCGTGCCATCGACGCGGACGGCGAGGGGGCCCGGCTCACACTCGCCATCCGGCCCGACGAGCTGGACCGCATCCCGGCGGACGTCACCGCCCAGATGCTGCCCACCACCCTCTTCGGCGAACGGTTCGTCGCCCTCGTGCCGCCCGAGACCCCCTCCGCGCGGACCCTGAAGGCGGGCGACACCATCCCGCAGGACCGCTCCGGCAACGCCATCGAACTGGAACAGGTCCTCGACAACGTCCTGCCGCTGCTCACCGCCGTGCAGCCGCAGAAGCTCTCCGCCACCCTCACCGCCGTCTCCCAGGCGCTCCAGGGCCGCGGCGAGAAGCTGGGCGAGACCCTGGTCACGCTCGACGCCCATCTGAAGAAGCTCAACCCCCAACTGCCCACGCTCAACGCCGACATCAAGGAGCTCGTCAGGGTGAGCGCCGTGTACGCGGACGCCGCCCCGGACGTCCTCGACGCCCTCACCGACTTCACCACCACGAGCGGCACCCTCGCCGAACAAGAGGCCGAACTCGCCGACCTGTACGGATCGACGACCGCCTCGGCCCAGGACGTCACCGCCTTCCTGAAGAAGAACAAGGACAACCTCATCCGGCTCTCCGCGACGAGCCGGCCGACACTGGAGACCCTCGCCACGTACTCCTCCGAGTTCCCCTGCACCCTGCGCACCCTCGCCACCTTCGTCCCGGCCATGGACAAGGCCCTCGGCAAGGGCACGAACCAGCCCGGACTGCACGTCACGCTCAAGACCGTGCCTTCCAAGGGGAAGTACGTGGCGGGCAGGGACACCCCCGTCTACGACGCGACCGGCGGACCGCACTGCTACTCCCTGCCCTACATCGGCGACACCGCGCCGACCGCGGACGTCCGTGCCGCGGACCGGGACCCGTCGGCCCGCTCCGGCCCCCGAGCCCCGGAGGAGGTCCCGGCGGCCGACGCGTCGCTCGGCATGCCCAACTCCCGGCAGGAGAGCCTGCTCGTCAACGAACTGGTCGCTCCCACACTGAAGGTCCAGCCGCGGGACCTGCCCGAGTGGAGCAGCGTGCTCATCGGCCCGGCCTTCCGCGGTGCGGAGGTGAAGCTCAGGTGAAGCGCCGCTCCCTCGCGGGACCGCTCGCGAAATCGATCGTCTTCGTCCTGGTGACGACGCTGGCCACCACCGTGCTGGCCCTGTCCGTCGCCAACACCGGCGTCGGTGGGACCAGTTCGTACAAGGCCAGGTTCACCGACGTCACCGGGCTGGTGGTCGGCGACAG
The DNA here is from genome assembly GCF_042892615.1 of Streptomyces sp. NPDC001750. Classification (NCBI taxonomy): domain Bacteria; kingdom Bacillati; phylum Actinomycetota; class Actinomycetes; order Kitasatosporales; family Streptomycetaceae; genus Streptomyces; species Streptomyces sp. NPDC001750. Next base: position 125,792 of record NZ_JBIAUE010000016.1, read on the forward strand.
CGTCCGGATCGCCGGGGTCGAGGTCGGGCAGGTCGAGTCCATCGAGGTCGCCGACCGCAGGCTCGCCGAGGTCGGTTTCACCGTGCGGAAGGGGCGCGGGCTCCCGGCGTCGGCGACCGCGTCGATCAAGTACCTCAACATGGTCGGACAGCGCTACATCGACCTCGACCGGGGCGCCGGGCCGGTGGGGGAGAGCCTCGCCGCCGGTTCCACCATCCCGGTCTCCCGCACCACGCCCGCCCTCGACCTCACCCAGCTCTTCAACGGCTTCCAGCCGCTGTTCGAAGGGCTCTCCCCGCCCGACGTCAACGAACTGGCCGGTTCCATCGTCCAGGTGCTCCAGGGCGAGGGCGGCACCGTCGACAGCATCCTCCAGCACGTCGGGTCGCTGACCGGCACCATCGCCGCCAAGGACAAGGTGATCGGCGAGGTGATCGAGAACCTCAACACGGTCCTGAAGACCGTCAACGACCGGGAGGCGGGCTTCGACGACCTCGTCGTCACCCTCCGCAAGCTCGTCAGCGGATTCGCCGGGGACCGCGAACCGCTCGGCCGCGCGGTCACCGCCATGGGCGCCCTGACCACCGTCACCGCCGACCTGCTCGACGACGGCCGGGGGCCCCTCAAGGACGACATCCGGCAGCTCGGCCGCCTTTCCGAACGGCTCGCCGACAACACTCCGCAGATCGAGAACTTCCTGCGCAGGACGCCCGCCAAGATGACGGCCATCACCCGCACCGCCTCGTACGGCTCCTGGCTCAACCTCTACCTCTGCGAGGCGAGGGTCACCGGTGTGACGACCAGCGACGGCAGCGCACCGCCCACCGGCATCGCCATTACCCAGCCGAGGTGCCTGTCATGAGGATCAAGCCCGTGCGCGAACGCAACCCCGTCCTCGTCGGCGTCGTCGGGCTGCTCGTCCTGGCCCTCGTCGGACTCGCCGCCTACCGGGCCGACTCGCTGCCGTTCATCGGCGGCGGCACGACGTACACCGCCGCCTTCACCGAGTCCGCCGGTCTCACCGAGGGCGACGAGGTACGGATCGCCGGGGTCAAGGTCGGCGAGGTCACCGAAGTCGCCCTCGACGGCGCCGAGGTGAAGGTGACCTTTCGGGTGCGGGACGCCTGGATCGGCGACTCCAGCACCGTGGGCATCGCCATCAAGACGCTCCTCGGCGAGAAGTACCTCGCGGTCGACCCGCTCGGCGACGGGCCGCAGGACCCGCACGAACGCATCACGACCAGCCGCACCACCTCCCCGTACGACGTCACCCAGGCGTTCGACGGCCTCGGCGAGACCATCGGGGAGATCGACACCCGGCAACTCGCCAAGAGCTTCGAGACGATCTCGGCCACGTTCAGGAACTCCCCGCCGAACGTCAAGAGCGCCGCGAACGGACTCTCCGCGCTCTCCAGGACCGTCTCCGAACGCGACGCGCAGCTCGCCACCCTCCTCAGGAGCAGCAAAAGGCTGACGAAGACCCTCGACGGCAAGAAGAGCAGTTTCGAGACCCTGCTGGAGGACGGCAACCTGCTCCTCGGCGAGATCCAGGCCCGCCGCGACTCCATCCACCTGCTGCTCACCGGCACTCGCGACCTGGGCACCCAGCTCACCGGTCTCGTCGCCGACAACAAGAAGCAGCTCGGGCCGACGCTCGACGCGCTCGGGCGGGTCACCGCCGTCCTGCGGAAGAACCGCAAGAGCCTCGACAAGGTGCTCGCGCTCGCCGGTTCGTACAACCGGCTCGTCGGCAACACCCTCGGGAACGGCCGCTGGTTCGACAACTACGTCTGCGGCGTCGTCCCGAAGAACTACCTGCCCGCCGGTACCCCGCCGGCCACCGGATGCATGCCTCCCCGGCAGGAAGGCGGCCACTGACATGAGACCGACCCGCATCGTCGGCATCGGCGCCGGGCTCGCCGTCATGGCCGTCGCCGCCACGACCGGGGTGATGGCCCTGGACGACCGGGGAGGCACCACCGTCACCGCGTACTTCGACCGGGCGACCGGCGTCTACGCCGGATCCGACCTGCGGATCCTCGGCGTGAAGGTCGGCCGGGTCCAGTCGGTGCGGCCACGCGGCAAGGAGGTCGAGGTCGTGCTGCGCGTCGACAAGGGCGTCAAGGTCCCGAAGAACGCCCATGCCGTCGTCGTCGCCCCCAGCATCGTCGCCGACCGGTACGTCCAGCTCGCCCCCGCCTACACCGGCGGACCGCTGCTCGCCGACGGCGCCGAACTCCCCGCCGCGCACAACGCCACCCCCGTCGAGGTCGACCAGCTCTACGCGTCCCTCACCGAACTGGCCGACGCGCTCGGCCCGGACGGCGCCAACGCGCAGGGCGCGCTCGCCGGACTCCTCGACACCGGGGCCAAGAACCTCAAGGGCAACGGCAAGGACATCGGGAACTCCATCGAGCAGTTCGGCAAGGCGACGAAGACCCTCGACAAGAGCAGCGGGGACCTCTTCGAGACGCTGTCCTACCTCCAGTCGTTCACCACCATGCTGAAGGACAACGACGGCGAGGTGCGCGACGCCGAACGCCAACTGAACTCCGTGACCGGCTTCCTGGCCGACGACAAGAAGAACCTCGGCGCCGCGCTCAAGGAACTCGGCACGGCGCTCGCCCAGGTCAAGACCTTCATCCAGGACAACCGCTCCGCGCTCAAGAAGAACGTGGACGCGCTGGTGCCGCTCACCCAGACCCTCGTCGACCAGCGTGCCTCGCTGGCCGAGTCCCTCGACGTCCTTCCCCTCTCGGCGGGCAACGTGCTGAACGCGTACGACCCGAAGAACCGCACACTCAACGGCCGCACCGACCTCAACGAACTCAGCATGGGCGGCCCCCTCACCCAGCCGGCCGCCGGTCTTCGGGGGCTCTCCCCGGTGGGCACCGAACGGCAGCGGGCGCTGCCCTCGCTGCCGCTGCCCGCGGTGGGCACGGTCTACGGCACGCCCGACAAGAACGGGAGCGACGATGCGTCCGTTCACGACGCGGGGAAGCGGAAGGGGACGGGCCGATGAGCGGAAGACTCCGCGGATCCCGGACCCCCGCGGCGGCCCGGGCCACCACCCTGGGGGTGTTCGGCGCCGTCTGCGCCCTTGTCCTCGCCGGCTGCGCGGCCCCTCGGTTCTCGGGCATCGAGCAACTGCCGCTGCCCGGCGGAGCGGACCTCGGCGACCACCCGTACGAGGTCACCGCCGACTTCGGGGACGTGCTCAGCCTCGCCCCGCAGTCCTCGGTGAAGGTCAACGACGTCTCCGTGGGCCGTGTCACCAGGATCTCGCTCGTCCCGGGCAGCTGGCACGCGAGGGTCACCATGCGGGTCAACGGGGACGTGGAACTCCCCGCCAACGCCTACGCGCACCTCGAACAGTCCAGCCTCCTCGGCGAGAAGTACATCCAGCTCTCGCCGCCCGCGCGAGGCACCGCGCGCGGCACCCTCGCCGACGGCGACCGGATCCCGCTCACCCGCACCAATCGCAACCCCGAGGTCGAGGAGGTGTTCGGCGCCCTGTCGATGCTCCTGAACGGCGGCGGCATCAACCAGCTGAAGACCATCACCACCGAACTCAACAAGGCGATGGCCGGGAACGAGCCCAGGATCCGCTCGATGCTCCACCGGGTCGACACACTCGTCACCGACCTCGACGCGCACCGCGAGGACATCACCGAGGCCCTCGACGGCGTCAACCGGCTCTCCACCACCCTCGCCACCCGCAAACAGCAGGTGGGCAAGGTCCTCACCGACCTCAGCCCCGGCATGAAGGTCCTGGAGAAGCAGCGCGGTTCCCTGCTGACCATGCTCCGGGCCCTCGACACCCTCTCCACCGTCGCCGTCGACACCATCGACAGGAGCAAGGACGACACGATCGCCGACCTGAAGGCCATCGCACCCACCCTCAAGGCGCTCGCGGACTCCGGGAACGACCTGCCCGACTCCCTCCAGGTCCTGCTCACCTACCCGTTCACGGACGAGGTGCTGCGCGGGGTGAAGGGGGACTACCTCAACGTGTACCTGGACCTGACCGCCGTGCCCGGCACACAGATCATCCCGGCGTTCGACCCGGACGCGGTGACGGCACCGGCGGCGAGGGCGGCCGTGCCGCCGGCCGGCGCGGCACTGCCGCTGCCGCTTCCCCCGGTCACGGCACCGGCCACGGTCTCCGGGACAACGGCTCCGGGCAGGCCCGGCGCGACCGCCCCGACCGCGACGGCCCCGGGCACGCCCCGGACAACGGCGCCCGGCACACATCCGTCGGCGTCGCCGGACGGTCCGTCGGCCTCGGACGAGGCGTCGCCCTTGGAGGGGAGCAACCGGTGATCACCCTCGCCATCAGACTGAAGAACATCGCTTTCCTGATCATCGCGGTGCTGGTGCTCGGCTACCTCGGGGTCCGGTACGCCGGCCTCGGTCACTACGTCGGCCTGCGCGACTACTACACCGTCACGGTCCAACTCCCCAGGACGGGTGGCCTGTTCACCCACTCCAACGTCACCTACCGAGGAGTCTCCGTCGGACGGGTCGGCCCCATCGAGCTCACCGACGACGGCGTCGCGGCCGAACTGCGCATCGACAACTCCGCACCGCCCATCCCCGACGGCCTGAAAGCCGTAGTGGCCAACCTGTCGGCGGTCGGGGAGCAGTACGTCGACCTGCTGCCGACCCGCTCCGGCGGCCCCTACCTGGCGAACGGCTCGGTCATCCTGCAGGCCGACACCAACGTCCCGGCCCCCGTGACGAACGTCCTCACCAGCGTCGACGCCCTCGCCGGTTCGGTCGACCTGGAGTCGCTGCGGACCGTGGTCGACGAGTTCGGCGCCGCGTTCACCGGCCGGGGCGACGACCTCCAGGTCCTCCTGGACACCGGCAGCGACTTCGTACAGGCGGCCGACGACGCGCTGCCCACCAACACGAAGCTGATGGCCGACGGACAGGTGGTACTGCGCACACAGGCCGAACAGGGCGAGGCGCTCAAGGGGTTCGCCTCGGGTGCCGAGGAACTGGCGGCCCAGCTCAAGGGGTCGGACACGGACCTGCGGAAGCTGATCGCCGCCGCCCCCGACGCCACCGGGCAGATCAGCGGCCTGCTGCGCGATCTCGACCCCGCTTTCGGCGTCGTCGTCGCGAACCTCCTGACCACGTCCGAGGTGGCGGTGACCCGGCAGCGCGGCATGGAGGAACTGCTGGTGAAACTGCCCGCGGTGGTGGCGGCCGGGGCCAGCGCGATCGACGAGGACGGCGCCAGGTTCGGCATGTCCGTCACTTTCTTCGAACCGCTGCCGTGCATCGCCGGATACGGCGGCACCACCTACCGCAACGGTCTCGACACGTCGAAGGGCCCGGCGGTCAACACCAAGGCGCGCTGCACCGCATCGCCGGGCACCGGCATCAACGTGCGCGGCAGTGCGAACGCGCCGAAGGGCGGTCCGCTGCCGAAGCCCGCCAGACCCGGCTCGCTGCTCCTCGGGGCCGATGCCGGAGGAGAGCTCCCCGGCGTGCTCGGGTCCGTCGGAATCCCGGAGCCCGCCCCGAGGGGCATGGCCGGGCTGCTCGGACTGGAGGCCGGCCGATGAGCACGCGTGCAAGGACCATGACCGCCTGGGCGGCCGTACTCGTCGCCGCGCTGGTCTGCGCGCTCGGCGGCTGGTCGTACGCACGGGCGCGGGGCGACGACACACTCGCGTACGCGAAGAGCCGCGATGCCGCCCTGGCGGCGGGCAGACACCATCTCGCCCGGCTGAACAGCCTGGACGGCAAGGACGCCCGGAGCGTGGACGAGGGATTGCGGCAGTGGCTCGACGCCTCCACCGGACCCCTGCACGACCAGCTCGCCCGTACCCGGAAGAAGGACGCGAGCGATCTGCGCCGCAACGGTGGCACGGCGCGCGGCACCGTCACCGACGCGGCGCTCACCGCCCTCGACGAACGGGCCGGTACCGCCGAGCTGATCGCGACCGTGGACGTCCGGATCACCCCGCGCACCGGTCGGCCGGGCACCGAGCGCAAGCGCTTCGAGGCCACGCTCGCCCGGACCGGGGACGGCTGGAAGGTCAAGGCGCTGACGGCGATCGCGGCCGGTGGCGCATGAGGAGCGGGGGAGGACGGCGATGGTGAGCACGGACGAGCGGGTCGGGACGCCGGACGAGCGGGTCGGGAACCGGGATGCGGACGTGGATGACGGGAGTGCGGCGGGCGCGGACGCGGCGCCGGGGAACGCGTCGGACGAGACGGTCGGGGCGGGCGAGGCGGACGGGGCGAAGGGGTCGGACAAGACGGGCCGGACGGAGGACGCGAAGGGACCGGACGGGGCGGACGGGACGGACGACGCGAAGGGACCGGACGGGGCGCCCCGGTCCGTCCACCGCCGGATCCTCGCGGGCGCGGCGGTGCTGCTGACCGTCGCCCTGCTCGCCGCGGGCGCCGGGCTCTTCGTCAAGGCCCGGCAACTGCGGGACACTCCGGCCACCGACAACCTCGCGCTGACCGACTCCGCGGCGACCACCAGGGTCATCGGTGACGTCAGCAACGCGCTCGGCACGGTGTTCTCCTACGGTCCGCGGAAGACCGATGCCACCAAGGAGTCCGCGAAGCGGTACCTCGACGGGAAGGCGCTCCAGCAGTACGCGGCGCTGTTCGGCCAGGTCGAGAAGGAGGCCCGGGACCAGGAACTGACCCTCACCACCCATGTCGTACGGGCCGGGGTCACCCGGCTGACCGGCACGGGTGCCCACCTGCTGGTCTTTCTCGACCAGGTCTACGAGCGCCGGGGGAGGGCCGCCACCACGGCCGCCGCCCAGCTGTCCGTCACCGCCGAACTGCGGGGCGGGCACTGGCGGATCGTCGACATCGCCGCCAGATAGCCGCCGGACGGCCACCGGGACGGCACGGCGTGGCATCCACCGCTCAGCTCAGTTCAGCCGGCAGGGGAGAGACAGCAATGGCACGGGTACGGACGAGGAAGAACCCGCTGGTGATGGCGGCGCTCGCGCTGACGGTCGTGGCGGCCGGGGGCGCGGTCCGGGGCGGCTGGTCCTGGTACGGGGCCGCGCACGAGGAGTCGGCGGCGTACGCGAGGACCCGCGACGACGCCCTGGCGGCGGGGGAGCAGGCCGTGCAGAACATGAACACCCTCGACCACCGGAAGCTGAACGAGGGGCTGGACGGCTGGGAGGACTCCACCACCGGCGATCTGCACAAGCAACTCGTCGACGGGCGGAGCGGGTTCGAGAAGCAGATCCGGACGGCGGAGACCGTGAGCACCGCGAAGGTGCTGTCCGGCGCGGTCACCGAACTCGACGAGCGGGCCGGCAAGGCGTCGGTGATGGTCGCGTTGCGGATCACCGTGACCGCCCCGAAGGCCGAGCCCGCGGTGAAGGAGAGCCGGATGCTTGGGCAGCTCACCCGCACGCCCGAGGGGTGGAAGCTCAGCGCCCTCGGCCAGGCACCGGTCGGCAACACGGCCGGCTGACGCCCCGGCTCCCCACCCCCGTCACCGAGAGGACCCCGGACATGTCGACCACCCGTCACCTCGTCAACCGCCGACGCCGTCTTGCCGCCGTCGCCGCGGAACGCGGGGGAGCCACCGCCCCGCCGCGCGGGCCCGCGGGCCCGGACGCGCCACGCGCCGATCCCGACGGCCTTCCGGCCACGGAGGACACCGGTCCGGACAGCACCACCACGGACGACGCCTCTCCGGACGACGCCTCTCCGGACGACACCGGTGCGGACGGCACCGGTGCGGACGGCACGGGGACGAGGGAAGCGCGCCGGGGAAGAACGAGCCGGGAGAACAGGGAACCGGGAGCCGGCCGGATGCCCCGCCTCCGGGCCGGTCTCCCCGCCGTCCTCTGCGCCCTCACCGTGCTCCTCGGAGCCTTCGCCGCCTGGGCCTTCGGCCAGGCCGCGAGCCTGCGCGACGAACCCGCACGGCAGAACACCGCCCTCACCGACATCGGCCGCACCAGCGAGGTGAAGGGCCAGATCGCCGAGGCGGTCGGCGCGGTCTTCTCGTACAACTACACCGCCACCGCCAAGTCCGAGCGGGCGGCGCGGACCTACCTGGTCGGCAAGGCGGTCCAGCAGCACCGCGACATGCTCGCCCAGGTCCGCGCGCAGGGGCCGAAACAGAAGCTCGTCCTGACCACCACCGTCACCGACAGCGGTGTGGAAGTCCTCGACGGCGACCGGGCCAGGCTGCTGATCTACGCCGACCAGAGCAACACCCGTACCGGCACGTCGGAGGAGAGGACCTATGCGGCGGCGATGTTCGCCGTGGACGCCGTCCGCCGCGACGGCACCTGGCGGATCTCCGCCATCGACACCTTCGCGCAGTGACTCGGCGGCTCATCGACCCGGGGAGAGGGGAGCACACATGAGGTTCACCGGCACCACCCGCCGCAGGATCGGCGGCACCGCGGCCGCGGTCGCCGCCATGGCCGCGCTCACCGCGTCCCAGGCGCCGACGGGCGTCCGTCACGAGCCCACCGCGAAGGAGCGTCAGGAGACCACCGAAGAGGTCAGATGGTCCCAGGCGCCCAACGACGACTCCTACCACACCGAACTCCCGCCGCTCGCGACGCCGCAGCCACCGGTGCCCGGCGCGAAACGGAGCCCGGCCGCCGCACGGACCTGGGCCGAGGCGGGCATCCCCACCACGGTCCTCGCCGCCTACCGCAAGGCGGAGAGCGCGCTGCGCCGCACCGAACCCGGATGCCGCCTGCCGTGGCAGCTGCTCGCGGCGATCGGCAGGGTCGAGTCCGGGCACGCGGGCGGCGGGCGGGTCGACGTGCACGGCACGACCCTCACCCCGATCCTCGGGCCGGTGCTCGACGGCGCGGGCTTCGCCGAGATCCGGGACACCGACGACGGCGCGTACGACGGCGACCGCCGGTACGACCGCGCGGTGGGACCGATGCAGTTCATCCCGTCCACATGGGCCCACTGGGGCAGGGACGGGAACGGCGACGGCCGCCGCGACCCGAACAACGTGTACGACGCAGCCCTCGCCGCCGGGGCCTACCTGTGCGCCGGTGCGCGCGACCTGTCCGTGAAGGCCGACCTGGACCGCGCGGTCCTCGCCTACAACCACTCGGACACCTATCTGCGCACCGTGCTGTCCTGGCTGGAGTTCTACCGCAAGGGCGTCCACCCGGTGGCCGACGGCAAGGGCGTCGTCCCCCGGAGCCCCGGCGCGGGCGGCCCCGAGAAGCCGAGGCGGCCGGTCGGCGGACCCGGGTCCCCGGGCGGCGGCATCGTCGTGGGCCCGCAGCCCGGCAGCTCGCCCGGCCCCTCGCCGTCCGCGTCCCCGGGACCGTCCGTCACCCCGACCGGCTCACCCGGACCCACCGGGAGCCCGGACCCCACCGGTCCGACCGCATCGCCCCGCCCCACCGACGGCGGACCGTCCTCGCCGGACCCCGGCACCACCCCCGGCCCCGGCTGCTCCACCGGCTCGGCCTCACCGGACCCGGGCGAATCGCCGGAGGCGACGCGGAGCCCGTCCCCGGATCCCGGGTCCGGTCCCGGCGAGGAACCGTGCCCCACCCCGTCGGACTCGCCCTCCGTCGGCTGACGCAACCTCGTGCCCCTCCCTGGGACGTTCGCCCCGTCGCGAGCGTGGCCGGGAGGGCAACGGGCTCACCGGCCACCGGCCGACAGCACCTCGGCCAGGTCGTATCGCACCACCTCCTCCAGCTGCGCGTACGTGCAGCTCTCCGGAGTGCGGTCCGGCCGCCACCGGCGGAACCGGGTGGTGTGCCGGAAACGGTCGCGCTCCATGTGGTCGTACGCCACCTCGCAGACCCGTTCCGGGCGCAGCGCCACCCAGGTCCGGTCCTTCTTCCCCGACCAGCGGCTCGGCGCCCCGGGCAGCCGCGCGGTCTCGTGCGCCTCGGCGTCCGCCCACGCCGCCCATGGGTGTCCGGCGAAGTCGACGCGCAGCGGCTCCAGCTCCTCGACCAGTTCGGCGCGGCGTCTCGCCGAGAACGCCGCGCAGACCCCGACGTGTTGCAGGACGCCGCCGGAGTCGTACAGACCGAGCAGCAGCGAGCCGACGACCGGGCCGCTCCGGTGGAGGCGGTACCCCGCCACCACGCAGTCGGCGGTGCGCTCGTGCTTGATCTTGTACATCACGCGGGTGTCGGGGCGGTACGGCAGGTCGAGCGGTTTGGCGACCACGCCGTCGAGCCCCGCGCCCTCGTACTGCTCGAACCACACCTCGGCGACCGCGGGGTCCCTGGTCACCGGGGCCAGATGGACGGGCGGTTCGGCGGCGGACAGCGCGGCCTCCAGCACGGTGCGCCGGTCGGACTGGGGCAGGGAGAGCAGCGAGTCGTCGCCCGCCGCCAGGATGTCGAAGGCGACGAGACTGGCCGGGGTCCGCTCGGCGAGCAGCCGCACCCGGGAATCGGCCGGATGGATCCGTTCAGCGAGCCGGTCGAAGTCCAGCCGGCCCTCGTACGCGACCACGATCTCGCCGTCGACGACGCAGCGCGGCGGCAGATTGTCCCGGACGGCCGTGACCAGCTCGGGGAAGTAGCGGGTGAGCGGCTTACCGGTGCGGCTGCCGATCACCACCTCGTCGCCGTCACGGAACACGATCGCCCGGAAGCCGTCCCACTTGGCCTCGTACTGCATGCCCGGCGGGATCTTCGCGACGGACTTGGCGAGCATCGGCTTCACGGGCGGCATCACCGGCAGGTCCATGGTCCGATTCTCACCCGGGGGCGGTATTACTTCTCCCGATATGCGGCATAAGTGGTCCCCGCCTACCGTGATCGTCATGGGCGCAGCGGGCAGAGCGGTGGAACTGGAAGCCGGGGGACGGACCGTACGGCTGTCCAGTCCGGACAAGATCTACTTTCCGGAGCCGGGCTACACCAAGAGGGACGTGGCGGAGTACTTCCGCGCCGTGGGCCCGGGCATCACCCGTGCCCTGCGGGACCGGCCGACCACGCTCCAGCGCTTCGTGGACGGCGTCGAGGGCGAGTTCTTCTACCAGAAGCGAGCCCCGAAGAGCCTTCCCGACTGGATCCCCACCGCCCGCATCACGTTCCCCAGCGGCCGCCACGCCGACGAGATCTGCCCGGCCGAACCCGCCGCCGTCCTCTGGGCGGCCAACCTCGGCACGCTCACCTTCCATCCGTGGCCGGTCCGGAGCGCGGACACCGACCATCCGGACGAACTGCGCATCGACCTCGACCCGCAGCCCGGAACGGACTACGCCGACGCGGTGCGGGCCGCCCACGAACTGAGCTCCGTCCTCGACGACCACGGCCTGCGCGGCTGGCCCAAGACCTCCGGCGGCCGGGGCGTCCACGTCTTCGTCCCCATCGAGCCGCGCTGGACCTTCACCGAGGTCCGGCGTGCCGCCATCGCCACCGGCCGCGAACTGGAACGCCGGATGCCGGACCGGGTGACCACCGCCTGGTGGAAGGAGGAACGCGGGGAGCGGATCTTCGTGGACTTCAACCAGACCGCCCGCGACCGCACCATCGCCTCCGCGTACTCCGTGCGCCCCCACCCGCACGCCCCGGTCTCCGCCCCGCTGCGCTGGGACGAGATCGACGACGCCGAACCGCGCGACTTCGACATCCGGACCATGCCGAAGCGCTACGCGGAGGTCGGTGACGTGCACGCGGACATGGACGAGCACGCCTTCCGGCTCGACGCCCTGCTGGACCTGGCCGACCGGGACGAGCGCGAGCGCGGCCTGGGCGACCTGCCGTACCCGCCGGAGTACCCGAAGATGCCCGGCGAGCCGAAGCGCGTCCAGCCGAGCCGGGCCCGGAGCGGCGAGGACGGCGCCGCGTGAGCGCACCCGACCTGGAGCCCTCCGCACCGCACGGGGCACACGGCCGGCCGCTGAGCGCCCGTCAGAAATGGGCCGTGTACAAGAAGTCCCCGTACCTTCCCGCCACCGTGCTGCTGTTCATCCTCGCGGCCGCCGCCGGGCTCTTCGCGGGTTCCTACAGCTACGCGATGGCCAACCCGACCCCGCACCGGATCCCGACCGCGGTGGTCAGCCGTCCCGAGTCGGCGCGGGGCGAGGCGTTCGTGGCCGCCATGGACAAGGCGCTCGCCGCCTCGCTCGTCATCCACACTTACCCGACCCGGGCACGGGCCGGGCAGGCGCTGGAGCGCCAGGAGGTCTTCGCGGTCATTCGCGCGGGCGGCCGGGGAGTCGCCCTGGACGTGGCCGGTGCCGCGGGAGCCTCCGTCGCCGAGCTGCTCACCGAGGTCGCGGCGAAGGCCGGCGCCGAGACCGGGGTGCCGGTCACGGTCCGGGACGTCAAACCGTTGCAGAGGGGCGATCCGCGCGGTCTCGCCCTCTTCTACATCTCGCTCGCCGCGGTGATCGTCGGCTTCGTCGGCGCGATCCAGCTGAGTGTGCACGCGCGGGCGCTGGTGCCGTTGGAGCGGATCGCCTTCACCGTCGCGTACTCGCTGCTCGGCGCCTTCGCGATCGCCGCGGTCGTCGACTGGCTGATCGGCGCCCTGGACCTGCCGTTCCTCCACTCCTGGCTGATCCTGGCGTTCACCATGTTCACCTCAGGCATGGTCTTCAACATGTTCAACACCCTGATGGGGCGTTGGGCGATGCTGCCCACCTGGGGCGTGATGGTCCTGCTGGGCAATCCGTCCTCCGGCGGCGCGGTCTCCTGGCCGCTGCTGCCTTCGGTCCTCGGGCACATCGGCCGCTGGCTGCCTCCCGGGGCCTCGGTCAACGCCCAGCACACCGCCGTCTACTACCGGGGGCACCAGTTCCTCTTCCCGTATCTGGTGCTCGGCGGCTGGACGCTGGTGTCCTGCACGGTGTTCTGGGTGTGGCGCCACCGGCATCCGGGTGGCCGCGACCACATGCCCCGGCACGCGGCCACGGGCGGCTGAACCCGTCCGGCCGAGCCCGCCGACGCGTCCGGCGGTTCTCGCCCCGGCGCCGCCGTCCGGCCCGGCCCGGGGCCCGGCGCGCCGCGCGGAGGCCGTCCGCCCGTGCCGGGCGTCGGGCCGACGGACGAGCCCGGGAGTGCCGGAGGCCGCGGTGGCGGACGGTGCGCGCTCCGTCCCGGTGCGTAGGAGCGGGAGATCCCCGGGAAACGGTGTGGGCCGTCCGAGGGGCAGCCGCGCCCCGCCTACCACGGCAGCCCTGGAAGCCGCCGCACGCCCCGTAACCTCCGTTGTCTCCGCACTTTCCGCGGTTCCCCGATCCGGGCCGGTTCCGGGCCGGGGCCGTTCCCCTGCGATCCGGGGCGGCCCCGCGATCCGGCCACGTTTGCACGCACTTCGAAATTCCGTAACGCAGTGGGGAGTTCGGCATGGACAGAAGGAGCTTCAACCGGAGGTTCCTGGTGGGCGGCGGGGTGGCGGCCGCAACCGGGGCGGCATCGTTGTCCCTCGGCGCGATCGAGGCGAGCCCGGCGCAGGCCGTGCCCCGGACCGCCCCGCCCGGCGGCGCCACACGCCGCCTGCGGATGTACGCGGAGAAGCTCCCGGACGGACGGATGGGGTTCGGCCTGCGGAAGGGCGGGGCCACGGTCCCCGGACCGCTCGTCGAACTCAACGAGGGAGACACCCTGCGGATCGAGCTGCACAACACCACGGACGTGCCGGTCAGCCTCCACCCGCACGGCGTGGACTACGACGTCGCCGGCGACGGCACCCGGCTGAACAGAAGCATGACCGAACCGCGCGGCACCCGTACCTACATCTGGCGCACCCACGCCCCGGGCAGGCGCCGGGACGGCACCTGGCGGGAAGGCAGTGCGGGCTACTGGCACTACCACGACCACGTCGTCGGCACGGACCACGGCACCGAGGGCATCCGGAAGGGACTGTACGGTCCCCTGGTCGTCCGCCGCAGGGGTGACGTCCTGCCGGACAGGACCATCACCATCGTCTTCAACGGCACGACGGTCAACAACTATCCGGCCCGTCAGGCCCCCGACTTCCGCGCCAGGTTGGGGGAGCGGCTCGAAGTCGTGATGATCACCCACGGCGACTACTTCCACACCTTCCACCTGCACGGACACCGCTGGGCGGACAATCGGACCGGCCTGCTCACCGGCCCGGACGACCTGAGCCGCGTCATCGACACGAGGACCGTCGGCCCGGCGGACTCCTTCGGCTTCCAGGTCATCGCGGGCGAACGGGTGGGAGCGGGGGCCTGGATGTACCACTGCCACGTGCAGAGCCACTCGGACCTGGGCATGGCCGGACTGCTGCTGATCGCCGGGCCGGACGGCACGGTTCCGGGCTACGATCCGCACGGCCCCGGGCCCCACAGCACGCCCGCACCGGAGAAGACCCCGTCGGGCACCGCTCCGGGCAAGGGCGCACCGGGCACGGCCACGCCCGGCAAGGCCGCTGCTCCCGGCACGCCGGACACGGGCGCTGCGGGAGCCGCCACGGCCACCCCCGGCGCGGCCTCCGGCACGGCGGCCCCCGGTGGGCCGGCTGCGGGCGGGGCCGCCCACGACCCCGTCGCGCACGGCTCCTGACCAGGCGTCACACGGCTTCTGAACCGACCCGGTCAGCCTGCTCCCGTCGCGGGGCCGGTGGTGCCGACGGCGTCGGCCGTCCCGGCCGGTGAGGAGGCTTCGGCGGTGTTCGCGGGGTCGGCCGCCCGTGACGCCAGACGTCGCTGTTCCTCCTCGACGATGCGACGGGCGAGCGACCCGTCCGACACGTCCACGGCGTCCGGCGTCGTCTCGGCGATGTCACTGCGTCGCGCATACAGGTCGAAGAGCCGCTCCTTGCGGGCCAGGATGTCCAGCATCCGCTCGTCGACGCTGTCGGTGGCGAGGAGCCGGTGCACCCGGACGGTCCGTATCTGCCCCATCCGGTGTGCGCGAGCCACCGCCTGATGCTCCGTCGTCGGTTTGATCTGCGGTTCGCAGAGGATGACGACCGACGCGGCCTGGAGGTTGAGGCCCGTGCCACCGGCCTGGATCTGGCTCAGCAGGACCGCGTGGCCGTCGGCGGCGGTGAACCCGTCGACGATGTCCTGCCGCCGGGCCGCCGGGACACTTCCCGCCAACGGTCCGAACACCTCCCCTCCCAGGGCCTGCCGGACGGTGCGGAGCACCTCGCCGAAGTACGAGAACACCACGACCTTGAGTCCGTTCCCCGCCGCCTCGGCGACCAGCTCGCGCAGCCGGTCCAGCTTCGCGGAGGTGCCGGGCCGGGCGTACGCGGCGCGCCGCATCCGCATGAACTGCCCGGCGTCCACCGCCTCGCGGTAGGCGGCGAGGTCCTCCTCGCTGAACTCCTCCCACTCGTCGACCTGCACCAGGGCGGGCAGTTCCGTGAGCACGTCCTCCTGGTTGCGTCGCAGGTAGGCGGGGGCGACGGCCCTGCGGAACGCCTGCGAGCCCGCGGCCCCGTGCGTGGTGCGGACCGAGGGGGCAAGTTCGGGCTGGAGATGGCGGACCAGGCTGCGGAACTCCTCGACCCGGTTCTCCATCGGCGTACCGGTCAGGAACAGCACCCGTTCCGTGCGTCCCGTCCAGCCGGACACGGCCCGGGAGCGGCGGGTCTCCGGATTCTTGACGTAGTGGGCCTCGTCGACCACCAGCATGCCGGGACGCACACCGCAGTCCCGGGGACCCGGCAGGGTGTGGAGGGCGTCGAACGTGGTGACGGCGACGCCGCCGCTCTCCCGCCACTCGGCGAAGGCGCCGTGCCGCTCGGGGCCGTGCACCGGCAGGGCCCGCAGGGTGGAGCGGGCCCTGACCTCGCGCGCCCAGTTGATCAGCACGCTCGCCGGGCACACCACCAGGAAGTGCGTCTCGCCGTGCGCCGCGAGATGCGCGAGCGCGGCGATGGCCTGCACGGTCTTGCCCAGCCCCATCTCGTCACCGAGGATCACCCGCTTCTGCGCCAGTGCGAACCGGGCCCCGAACGACTGGTAGCCGCGCAGCGAGACCCGCAGATGGGCGTCGTCCAGCCGCAGACCGCGCACCCGGTCGGCGATCCCCGCCGGGATGAAACCCTCCGCCGCGTCCCGGTCGGGGCCGCTGCCCGACAGCTCGGCGATCAGGCTGTAGTACTCGGCGGACCGCAGCTCGAAGTCGACCCAGGCCGCGAGGCCCGCGTCGGCCTCCCGCAGCAGATCGGCCGACACCTGCCCGAACAGCAGGGGCAGTCCGCGCGCCGCAGCCTCGTCGACCTCGTCCCGCACCGAGACGGCGGCCGCCAACGCGCGGGCACGGGCCTCCCGTCCGCCGAGCAGCAGGCGCAGCCGTCCTCGCGTGGGCCCCGCCGCGACCGTCAGAGGCTCCAGACGCGCGATGAGACGACCCGCCGCGTCCACCGCCCGACGGACGTCGGGACCGGCCTCGACCAACCGGTGCAACGCGGTGACCAGCGCGGTCGTGGCCTCGTCCGGGGTGTCCACGTCGATCCGCACCGCGACGGTGTCCCGTACGGCGTGGGCGATCTGGCCGGCCGCGGCCAGTGCCTGATCGGCCGTCTGCGCGCCTACTCCGGAGATCTGGCGCAGTTCGTAGCGGTTCGCCTCGTGCACCTGGCCGACGGTGGTGAAACCGGCCTGCTCCACGGCGCCGAGCCGCAACCGGCCCTCGGTGACGTCCTTCAGCCGGGAGACCGGGATGGCGGACAGCTCGCGACGGACGAGGCCGTCGAGCAGCGGGTTCAGCGCCGCGCGCACGGCGTCGACGGCGCCCGCGTGATCGGTCAGCACCGCGCGCGCCGTGACCAGCAGTCGTTCGGCCTGCTCCAGCAGTTCCCGGGCGGCCCGCCCCGTGGGTGCCCCGGCCTGTGCCGGTCCGGCCTCTGTCATCTGCGTCGTTCCTCTGTCCGCACGGCCGGGCCGCCGTCCCGCCCGGTACCTGCCCCGGCGCCTCATATCGTGCCACGCGCCGCCGACAGGGCCCCGGCCCCGGCCACCGCGAGGACCCGACGAGCGGGCGTCCGCGATGGGAACGACGGCCCGGCGGGTACGAGCCCCGGTGGGTACGAGGCTCCGGTGGGTCCGCGGGCCGCGGCGCTCAGGAGGCGGGCGGGCGCCGTTCCGCCGGGGACACAGCCGCGCGGTCCCCGGTTCCGGCTCGACGGCGGTCCCCGTGATCCTGCCGCGAGTCAGCCCGTCGTCGCCGTGCAGGAACATGACGCTGTCGCCGTGCAGCGCGAGGGCCCACACCCTGCTCATCCCCGTCGGCCGCACCCGCACCGGGCCGTCGGAGCAGTCGGGCAAACGGGATCAGGCGGACGGAATCCATGGTGCTCCTCGGCGAATGGCGCGAACAGGTCGGCAGCGGGGACCAGCCGGGACCGGTGGCGCGTTGGCCGGGGGCCGTGACGAGGGGCGCTTACGCGGCATGAGCCTTTCCGATGGTCATGCGGAAGATCACCACGGAACGGCGCACCCGTGCAACGCGGTGGCTCATACGCGCCGTTCGTGCGTCGTCGCCGCAGGCTGTCGGCCCGGGTGAGGCGTGTCGGGGGTTTTCCGGGCCCGGGCCGGGCTGTACCCTCCGGAGGGCCCGGCGGCCGTCGGGCGACCGACGCGGATGCGGCAGGGGCCTCGGTCCGGGCGCGGTTCGCGAAAACCGGAAGGTCGGCCGGAAAGCACCGGCGCGCCGCATTGATGGCGCGTTGATCGGTTGTTTATCGGGGCCGGGCACTGTGGGTGCCATGCTGATCAACACCGCTTCCGACCCCGCACTCGCCTGGCAGGAGACAGCGTTGTGCGCGCAGGCGGGACCCGAGTTCTTCTTTCCCGCCCCCGGCAGCTCCACCCGCGAGGCCAAGCAGCTCTGCAACGCCTGCGAGGGACGTGTGGCGTGCCTGGAGTACGCCCTGGCCAACGACGAGCGTTTCGGCGTGTGGGGCGGCCTCTCCGAGAAGGAGCGGGAACGGCTGCGCAGAAGCGAACGCAGGCGGGCCTGAGCACGCCCGGCCCCGGCTGCGGGGCGCGCTCACGGGCCGGTGGGCCGCTTTCCCGAACCGCCTGCGAAGGTGGGCGCATGAACGGGAACGAACACGACCGGGACACCCTGCTCGCCACGGCCGTACGGCTGCGGGTCGAAGGCCGCCCCGAGGAGGCCCGCAGGCTGCTGCTGGCCCTCTGCGCCGCCCACCCCGCCGACGCGGAGGTGGCCTACCAGACGGCGTGGGTCCACGACGTGCTCGGCCTGGAGGCCGAGGCCGTGCCCTTCTACGAACGCTCCCTGCGCGGCACCGGGTTGTCCGAGGAGGACCGCCGGGGCGCGCTGCTCGGGCTGGGCAGCACCTACCGGGTGCTCGGCCGGTACGACAGGGCCGTGGAGGTGCTGAGCGGCGGCGTCGAGGAGTTCCCCGACGACGGGGCGCTGCGGACCTTCCTCGCCATGGCCCTGTTCAACACCGGCGAGCACGACGCGTCCGCGCGCCTGCTGCTGGAGTTGCTGGCGGCCACCAGCGAGGACCCGTCCGTGCGGCAGTACCGGAGCGCGATCGAGCACTACGCGCGCGATCTGCGCGCGACGGTGTGAGCCCGGTGCCGGGGACCGGCCCCGGGCGCCGGGGGACGACCGGGGCGGCACACCGTCCCCCGGGCCGCCCCCGAGGAGGCCGGGACGGACGGGCGGAAGGACCGGCCGGGGATCAGGCGCCGGCGCGCGTGGCCATCCGCGCCTTGCGGGCGGCGAGCTTCTCGTCGAACTTCGTCGCCTCGTCGTTCAGGCCGCCCATGTACAGGCCCAGTTCCTCCTGCGCCCGCAGGCCCTCGGGGCCCAGACCCTCGATCTGGAGCACCTTCAGGTAGCGCAGCACCGGCTGCAGCACGTCGTCGTGGTGGATGCGCAGGTTGTAGATCTCGCCGATCGCCATCCGCGCGGCGGCCCGTTCGAAGCCCGGGATCCCGTGGCCCGGCATGCGGAAGTCGACGACGACGTCGCGCACGGCCCGCATCGTCTCGTCCGGGGCGATCTCGAACGCGGCGGCGAGCAGATTGCGGTAGAAGACCATGTGGAGGTTCTCGTCGGTCGCGATGCGCGCCAGCATCCGGTCGCAGACCGGGTCGCCCGACTGATGGCCCGTGTTGCGGTGCGAGACGCGGGTGGCCAGCTCCTGGAAGGCGACGTACGCCACGGAGCGCAGCATCGAATGGCGGTTGTCGGACTCGAAGCCCTCCGACATGTGCGCCATCCGGAACCGCTCCAGCTCGTCCGGGTCCACGGCCCGCGAGGTGAGCAGGTAGTCGCGCATCACGATCCCGTGCCGGCCCTCCTCGGCGGTCCAGCGGTGCACCCAGGTGCCCCAGGCGCCGTCACGGCCGAAGAGGGAGGCGATCTCGTGGTGGTAGCTCGGGAGGTTGTCCTCCGTCAGCAGATTGACGACGAGGGCGGTCCTGCCGATGTCGGTCACCTTGGACTGGTCGGCCCGCCACTCCTCGCCGTCCTCGAAGACGCCCGGGAAGTTCCGCCCGTCGGAGAAGGGCACGTACTCGTGCGGCATCCAGTCCTTGGCGACCTTGAGGTGGCGGTTGAGCTCCTTCTCGACCACCTCTTCCAGGGCGTACAGCAGCCGGGCGTCGGTCCACGCCTTGGAACTGCCGAGGTGGGGAGCGGTGATCGTCACGGGGTCTCCTGGGGACGGGAGGTTTACCTACGGACACGTAGGTTACGAGACCGTAGGTTAAAGCGGCGGTAAGGCTGTCGCCAAACTCGCCCCCCGAAGCCCCCGCGAAGTCCCTCCTCGAACCTCCTTCCGACCGCTGGTCAGGAGACGGGCGTCCCCGTCGCGTCGGCCGGCGCGGGATCCGGGAGCGGCCCCGGACCGCGGCCCGGATCCAGGCCCAGGTCCCGGCGCAGATGGGCGGCGGTGAACGAGGTGGGGTGGTCGAGCAGTCCCGCGGGCGTACCCCGGTAGAGGATCTCGCCCCCGCTCCGTCCGCCGTCGGGCCCGAGGTCGATCACCCAGTCCGCGCGCCTGAGCACGTCCAGGTCGTGTTCCACGCAGATCACGCTGTTGCCCGCGTCCACCAGCCGGTCCAGCAGGTCGACGAGTGTGCCGGTGTCCGCCATGTGCAGCCCGGTGGTCGGCTCGTCGAGCACGTACACGACGCCGGTCCGGTGCAGTCGGGTGGCGAGTTTGATGCGCTGGCGCTCGCCGCCGGAGAGCGTGCTGAGCGAACGGCCCAGGGGGAGGTACGCCAGACCGACGTCGTCGAGCGCGCCCAGTCTGCGCGCCAGGGCCGGGTCGTCGAAGAGGCGGGCGGCCGGTGCGGCCGTCATCTCCAGCACGTCGACGATGGACGCGCCGCCGACCCGGTACCGCAGCACCTCGTCGTCGAAGCGCCGGCCCTCGCACACCGCGCAGGTGGTGGTCACCGGGTCCATGAAGGCGAGATCGGTGGTGATCACACCCCTGCCCGAGCAATTCCGGCACGCCCCCGATGAGTTGAAGCTGAACAGGCCCGGATCGACGTCGTTCTCCCGGGCGAAGATCCTGCGGATGGGGTCCAGTGCGCCGAGGTACGATGCCGGGGTCGAACGCGACGACGCGGTGATCGCGCCCTGGTCGACGACCACCGCGTCCGGGTACGCCCGCGTGAACACCTGCGAGACCAGTGTCGACTTGCCGGATCCGGCCACTCCCGTCACGACCGTCAGTACACCTCGTGGGAACGCCACGTCCACGCCCTTGAGGTTGTGCAGCCTGGCCCCGGTCACCGGCATCCATCCGGTGGGGGACCGGAACGTGCCCTTGATCCGTGCCCGGCGGCGCAGGCAGCGTCCGGTGAGCGTGTCCGCTCGGCGCAGTCCTTCCACCGGGCCCTCGAAGACGACGCGTCCGCCGTCGGCGCCGGCCCGCGGGCCCATGTCCACGACGTGGTCCGCGACGGCCAGCACGTCCGGGTCGTGCTCGACGACGAGGACGGTGTTGCCCCGGTCGCGCAGCCGGACCAGGAGGTCGCACAGTCGGCCGACGTCGCGCGGGTGCAGGCCCACGCTCGGCTCGTCGAGGACGAAGGTCAGACCGGTCAGCGAACTGCCCAGGTGCCGGACCAGCTTGAGCCGCTGCCCCTCGCCGCCGGACAGCGTGGAGGTCTCGCGGTCCAGGCTGAGGTAGCCGAGGCCGATGTCCACCAGGCGCTCCAGCCGTTCGCGGGCGGCCGAGGCCACCGGGCCGGCCACCGGATCGTCGATCGCGGCCAGCACCTTCACCAGGTCGGCGACCTCCATCCGGCCGTAGTCGGCGATGGAGAGGCCGTCGATACGGGTGGCGAGCGCCGCCGCGTTCAGCCGGGCGCCGTCGCAGGAGGCACAGACCGACTCCGTGGTGAAGCGCGCGGCGGCCGCGCGCCGCCGCTCCGAGAGCCCCTCGGTGTCCCGGTTCAGGTGGAGCCGGGTGAAGCGCTCGACGATGCCCTCGAACCGCACCTCGGCCTCGGACGACTTCACCTTCACCCGCACGGTGAACCCTCCGCCGTGCAGCAGGAGCCGCATCTCCTCCTCGGTGAAGTCGCGGAGCGGTTTGTCGTTGTCGAAGGCTCCCGACCTGGCGTACAGCTGCCACTCCCAGCCGCCCACCGAAAGTCCGGGCAGCAACAGCGCGCCCTCGTTGAGCGACTTGCCGGGATCGATCGCCCGGTCGATGTCGAGACGCACCGTGCGTCCGACGCCGTCGCACTCCGGGCACATGCCGTCCGGTTCGTTGAAGGAGTACGCGGTCGCCGGGCCCGCGCTCGGTGTCCCGTGCCGGGAGAACAGCACCCGGATCACCGACCAGATGTCGCTCGCCGTACCGACGGTCGAGCGGACGTTGCCGCCGATCGGCCTCTGGTCCACCACGATCGCCACGGACAGGTCGTCGATCGAGTCCACCCGGGGCCGCTCGTACTTCGGCAACCGGTTGCGGATGAACGAGCCGAAGGTCGCGTTGAGTTGGCGTTGGGACTCCACGGCGATCGTGCCGAAGACGAGCGACGACTTGCCCGACCCGGAGACTCCGGTGAAGACGGTGATGCGCTCCTTGGGAATGGAGAGGGAGACATCGCGCAGATTGTTCGCGCGTGCTCCGGTGACGACGATGTGCCGGTCCGTGTTCCGGCGGGCGGGGTGATCCATGCGGCCGAAGCTAACCGCGATACCCGACATCTTCTGTCTGGTTTCTGGGGAGATCGGCGTCGGTGTCCTCCCGGAGGCCCGGCCGGCCCCGCGGGAGGGTCGCTCAGAGCTGTCGGCGTACTCGGAGCGATCGTGCTCGCCGCGGGGGCGCCACGTGTGTCGCGGTGCGGGCGGGCCGGAGGGTCAGAGCAGGTGGTCCGCCGCCCCCGACTTGACCGCTGCGATCAGCGCGCGCAGCGCCTCCACGGAGTCGCTGACATGGACGTCGGTGTCCGTCGTGGAGCCGATGTACGCGCGGCCCCGGTCGTCGAGCCCGAAACGGAAGCAGTTGGCGCCCTCGCTGCAGAAGGGGTCGTCCCAGTGGATCTCGGTCATGGTCTGTCCTCTCGACGGTGCCGGGTCAGAGGTCCCGGGCTATGGTTCGGATGAGGTCGCGTGATTCCCCGACCGGGAGCGCGAGTGCTCGCAGACGCTCCAACAGACCGCGATATCGGCGTAGTTGCATGTCGGAGTCCAACAGCGTCGAGCCGTGCGAGGAATCGAGCTGCACAGTATCGAGCTGGGGTACCCGGGCGCCCGCGTAAGTGAACGACTGTCCCGCGCCGGGCAGTCCGCCGGCGGTGAACGGGATGACCCGGACCGTGATCAGGTCCCGCTCCGACTGGTCGAGGATGTGGTCCAGTTGTGCGCGCGCCACCTTCGGGCCGCCGAACTGCATGCGCAGGGCCGCCTCGTGGATCACCGCCTCGTACGACGGGGGCCGGTCCCGGTTCAGCACATCCTGACGGCGCAGCCGCAGGGCGAGCCGGGCATCCAGATCCGGTCCGGGCAGCGGGGGATCGGCCATGGCGAAGAGCGCCCGTGCGTGCTCCTCGGTCTGCAGCAGGCCGGGGATGTGGGTGGTGGTCGAGGTGATCAGCTCGGCCGCGTGGTGTTCGAGTTCGGCGATGTCGAGCAGCCCCGGGAGCAGCAGTCCGCGATGCTCCTCCCACCAGCCCCTGGCCCGTTCCCGGGCCATCTCGGCGAGCAGGTCGACCAGAGAGGTGTCGGGGCAGCCGTAATTGAACGCCAGGGTGCGGACCCGTTCGGCGCTGATGCCGAAGCGGCCCGATTCGATGTTCGGGATGCGGGTGCGGTCGACGCCCAGCAGGGCGGCGGCCTGCTGCACCGACATCCCCGACTGTTCGCGCAGTTTGCGCAGTTCGGCCCCGAGGCGTTGCTGCCGCGCGGTCGGGGTGCTCCTGGGTGGCACGGTGAAAGGTCCTTTCCGGGGGAGCGGTTGAACGAAATGACTGGAACCGGGCAAGTAGTAGCACTGTGCTCCGGGTTGCGCTACCGTCGGTAGTGCAAGTCTCACACGGGGCTACCGGCCCCGGTTGTGATCGTCAGCACAATTACCGGAAATGTGAGCATCTTGATGAAGGGCGCATTGCGTTGCCTCCCGGCTCCCGTACCGGTCGGCCCTCGACCGCCGATGGTGGACAACCTCAGTTACTCGTTCGCATTACCGGGTGGCGCGTTCTGCGCCGGCGTCGCACGCGGAGCCGTGGGCGAACTCCTCGAACGGCACGGCCTCGCGGAGCTCCGTGAGACGGCCGTGCTCGCCGCCTCCGAGCTGGTCGCCTCCGCCTACCGGTTCACCCCGGACCGGGAGATGCTGCTACGGGTCCACTGGCAGTTCGACGCCCTGCGCGTGATCCTCTACGACCGGCATCCGCCCCACTGCTCGGTCGAGAAGTCCGAGAAGTGCCGTGAGCGCCGCAGCGAGAGCATGTGGTTGCTGGCGGCGGCGGTCGACTCGCACGGAGGAGACTGGGGGCTCGCTCCCGCGCTGACCCCTTCGGGCGGCTGCAAGGCGTGGGCGCTGCTCCATCGCTGACGGCACGTCGGCCGCCCCCGCTCCCGCCGTCCGTATCCGGTCCGGACCCCGAAGGCCGTTGGGAGCATGCGCGACGGCCCGGCCGGGCGATGCGGAACGAGGCGCCCGGCCGACGAGGGCCGAACCGGTCAGGTTCCGTCGAATAGATCGGTCAGGTCCCGGTCGAGGTCCAGGAACCGGTGCTCGTCGCCGGCCGGCACCAGTTCCTGCGCGCGCTCGAGGAACAGCCGCAGCTCCGCGGTGCGGACGTGGACCATCGCGATCCCCTCGACGGCGTGGAACTCCAGCACCGTGCGGTCGTATCCGTACGGCCTGATGCGCACGTCCCCGAGCCCGGCGGCCCCGTCCATGCCCGCGGCGAGCAACTCCCGGGAGAACTCCCAGGAGACATCGGCGCCCTCCAGGGTCGCCTTCGCCGGGAACGCCATGCTCACGGCGAACGGATCTCTCCGGTCGTACCGCAGAGTGGCCGGAAGGGTCTCCATCCGCGGAGCGGAAGCGACCATGCGGGCCTGCACGGACTGTTCGATGACGGTGGACAAGACCTTGCTCCCTTTCTCGGCCAGATGAACGGTTCCCGGCACAGACAGAGACGGCGGATCACATGACCACGTGCACAGAACGGCGGGGTGAGTTGTGTCACTGGGCGCCGGGCACCGGTCGGGTACCCGATTCGTGGCTCGGCACCCTGGACGGAGTGTGGTTTGTGGGTCACGACCTCTCCACGATCGGCAGTGGGGGGAAGGAGCGGCGTCCGGGGCCTTCGGATCCGAGGTGGAGGAGGGAGTCGACGCGGAGCGGACGGGGGTCTCCCCCAGGTCGAGCGAAGCCGAGACCTTGAGGAAGACTGACGACAACGCCGCAGGTGGAGGCCCCGGACGCCGCGACCCCGCTGACAAGCGTGGGCGAGGTCGTTAGCCTCCGGCGTCATGAGAGCCGAGGGAACGACGAGACGATTGATGTCATGGGGACTGTGCGTGGCTTCGCTGGCCGCCGCCCTGGCCGCACCGGAGGCAGCCGCCGCACCGGAGGCAGCCGCCGCACCGGAGGCGGCCGCACGGAACGCCGGGGTCGCGCGGGGAACCGCGGCCACGCCGGATCCCGAGGCGTCGCCCGGGGAGCGTCGCCCGACCGGTGAACGGCCCGTCTGGACGCTCACCGCCACCGGAACCGATGCCCGCTTCCGCGGTCTCGCCGCCGTGAGCCGACGTACCGCCTGGGTCGCCGGATCCCGGGGGACGGTGCTGCGGACCACCGACGGCGGGCGCCACTGGCACGACGTGTCACCGCCCGGCGCGGCGGGGGAGGGCCTGGAGTTCCGCGACATCGAGGCGTTCGACGCCCGGCGTGCGGTGGCTCTGTCCATCGGGGAGGGAGAGGCGTCCAGGGTGCTGCGCACGGACGACGGGGGAGCGACCTGGACGGAGTCGTTCCGCAACACCGACGCCCGCGCCTTCTACGACTGCCTCACCTTCTTCGACCGCCGGCACGGACTGGCGATGAGCGATCCCGTCGACGGGAAGTACCGCGTCCTGTCGACCGAGGACGGCGGTCGGAACTGGCGGGTGCTGCCCACCGAGGGCATGCCGCGGGCCCAGGAGGGCGAGGCGGCGTTCGCCGCCAGTGGCCAGTGCCTGGTCGCGTCCGGTCCCAAGGACGTCTGGCTGGCGACCGGGGGCGCCGCCACCGCGCGCGTGCTGCACTCCGCCGACCGGGGCCGGACCTGGACCGCGACCGGGGCGACGATCCCGGCGGGCGACCCGGCGCGCGGCGTGTTCGGGCTGGCGTTCCGGGACCGTCACCACGGCATCGCGGTCGGCGGCGACTACCGCGCGGGACAGCCGTCGCCCGACGCCGCGGCCGTGACCGGCGACGGGGGCGGCAGCTGGCGGCGGTCCGTCCTGCCCCCGGCGGAATACCGCTCGGGCGTCGCCTGGCTGCCGCACAGCGGATCGCGCGCCCTGGCGGTCGGACCCACCGGAACAGATCTCACCCCGGATGGCGGACGCACCTGGCGCACGGTCGACACGGGGTCGTACGACACCGTCGACTGCACCCCGGACGGCGGCTGTTGGGCCGCGGGCGAGCAAGGTCGCGTGGCGCGCTCGGGAACGTAGGCCCCGCCCTCGCACCGCCGCCCGCCACCCTCCGCGCGGGCGTCCGGCATCCGGCCGCGGGCGGCGGACGGTCTCCGCTACGGCAGCTCCTGCCGGTACGGGGCGAGTTCTTCCGAGGTCTTCGTCGCGATGAACTCGGTGATCCGGTACGCGCACACGTCCCCCGCCACGAACGGGTCCTCCGCCGCGATCTCCTCGATCCGGGCGACGTCGTCCCCGACCGCCAGGATCACACCGCCGTCGCGCGGGTTCTTGCGTCCCGAGGCGATGAACACCCCGGCCGCGTACTGCCGCTCCAGCCAGGCGACGTGGTCCGCCAGCAGTGCGTCCACGCGTTCCAGCGGGGCGGTGTAGGTCAATTCGAGTATGAACATGATCGCCAGGCTACGGGACGGCCGCCGACGGGGACCGGCCGTGCGTCGGGGCGGCTCGTACACTCGACAGCACCATGACAATGTTCCTGACACCCGTCGACGAGACCGAGGCCCGAGCCGTCCAGGACGCGCTGCGCGCCCGGGTGGTGCTCCACGAACCAGGACCCCGGCCCGGGACCGGCCACGTCACCGGAGTCGACGTCGCCTATGACGACGAGCGCGATGTCGTCGTGGCGGCGGCGGTGGTGCTCGACGGCGCGACGCTCGACGTGGTCGCCGAGACCACCGCCGTCGGCCGGATCGCCTTCCCGTACGTCCCCGGGCTCCTGGCCTTCCGCGAGATCCCGGCCGTGCTCGCCGCGCTGGAATCGCTGACCGTCGATCCCGGGCTCGTGATCTGCGACGGGTACGGCCTGGCCCACCCGCGCCGCTTCGGTCTCGCCAGCCACCTCGGCGTGCTCACCGGACTCCCCGTGATCGGTGTCGCCAAGAACCCGTTCACCTTCACGTACGAGCAGCCCGGGCCCCGCCGGGGCGACTGGTCGCCGCTCCTCGACGGCGAGGAGGAGGTGGGCAGGGCGCTGCGCACCCGGGACGGCGTCAAACCGGTCTTCGTCTCGGTCGGACACCGCACCGACCTGGACAACGCCTGCGCCCACACCCTGCTCCTCGCCCGTGACTTCCGTCAGCCGGAGACGACGCGCCGTGCCGACGCGCTGTGCCGTCGGGCGCTGCGGGAGGCAACTTCCTGACGCCTTGTCATATGACTGAGGCGGCACACCGATCGCACGTGGACGCCGGTTGAGTACGCGTACGGATGTCGCCCGGCGATCATGACGGGCAGACTGGTACGCATGACCGAACATCGAACGTCTACGCGACCAGGAACCGTGTACCTCGCTCAGCGCCGGGTCGCGGTGGGCATGACCCTCGGGATCGTCGCGGGGGTGGTCTGGGCCGTCTCGATGATCTGCACGCTGGTGACCTGGGCGCTGTGACGCGCACGGCGTCCACCTTTACCGGCGCGGCTGCTTGTGCAGATCCGGTCCCTGGGCATTGAGCAGGGCGCGCCAGGTGACCTCGTCACCGACGCCCGTCACGGGCAGGTTCCGGGATGCCTGGAACTCCTTCAGCGACCGCATCGTCGACGGGGTGTACGTGCCGGTGCTGTCGGTCGCCACCCCCGCCCGATGGAGCAGGTACTGCACCGCCATGACGGCCTCGGGCTCCCGCGCGCGGGAGTCGACCGTGGTGATCAGCAGCGGCCAGGTGTCCTTCCCGACCTTGCCGTCCGCCGTCAGTGCGTGGGCCGTCTGGAACCTCTTGACCGCCTCCGCGGTGGCCGGTCCGTAGTCGGCGTCGACCTTCACGTCGTAGCCGTGCGCCCGTAGCAGCAACTGCACCGTACGGGCCTTCCACAGCACGTTCCCCTTGCGCGCCAGCGGCCAGTCCGTGCCCTCCGACGGCTGGTCGGACACCTCCGCGACCGCCTTGGCGTCGCCGCTTCCGGCCGTCGGCCCCGGCCACCACGCGGTCCAGCCCGCGGCCAGCAGCAGAAGGAGCGCGGAGGCCGCCGCGACGGTCCACGCGACGCGGGAGCGGTCCCACCGGCCGGTCCCCGAACCGCGCCCGGGGGCCGGTGCGGTGCCCGGACCGTCGGACGTGGGCTCCGCTTCGCTCCCCGCCACTGGTGCGTCCCCGCCCGTGGCGGTGGTCGCCGGGGCGGAACGGTTCCCGGCCCCCGGACGCCTCCTCGGCGACGCGGAACCGGCCGCCGCGTTGGCCAGGGCGCGGGCCCGGACCAGTTCGTCGGCGGGTGCCCCCAGCGCCGTGTGCAACTGCTCGACGATCCGGCACGGGGCGTTGGAGGAGTGTGCGGGATTCAGATACCGCGACAGGGTGGTCTGGTCGATCCCCAACCGCTTGGCGAGCGACTGCTGGGTGGGCTTTTCGCGGCCGTCGCGCGTGGAGGACTCCCACCAACTCCTCAGCAACTCCGCGAGATCCCGCCCCGGATGTTCGTCGTCGTTCGTCACGGTGCTGTCCGTCATCGGCACTTCCCGACTCTCTGTGTGCATAACCGCAGTTCAGTGGTGTGCATGGTGGCTCTGCATAGGCGCATCGATCCGCGGGACGCAGATCGTAGTGAAACGCCGGGGCGGTGCTGCACAGTTGAGGAGCGGCCGGCCCGACGGGCGCCGCGACCCCACCCCGTCATCGGTCCCTCGAAGGGCCGCTCCCACCTGTGCGTTCGTGGCCGACGGGGGTGCCCGAGGTCTTCTCATCCGACGAACATGAAGGTCTGAATATGCCTCAGTCATCACCCGTTCGAGTGCGTCTCGCGCTGACCGGAACCCTGGTGGGAGCGGCTCTCGTCGCGCTGGGGCTGATCACCCCGGCCGTTGGTGCCGCACCGCCGTCCGCCTACCCGGTCGACGGGGTGGACACCAGTCACCACAACCACGAGTGGAAGGGGCGGGGCGGGCCGACGGAGATCGACTGGCGCCGGGTGGCAGCCGTGAACGACTTCGCCTTCCTCAAGGCCACCCAAGGGGTGTCGGGCAAGGACTCGTGGTTCGCCCGCGACTACGCCTCGGTCTCCGGGACCTCGTTGTTCCGCGCCCCGTACCACTTCTTCCACCCGAGGAGCACGGCCGACGGGGCGGCCCAGGCCAGGCACTTCGTCGCGACCGTCCGGGCGGCCGGCTACCGGGGGGACCGGGCGGGCGAACTGCCGCCGGTGCTGGACGTCGAGAAGCTGCCCGCGGGTGGCGGCAGGGAGGTGTGCCCGCAGCACCTCCGTACCCAACAGGTGCGGACCTTCCTCCAGGAGGTGCGGAAGGCATTCGGCGTCACCCCGATCGTCTACACCCGGGCGTCCTTCGTGAAGGAGTGCATGGGCGACAACGGGGAGGTGTTCGCCGGTCATCCGCTGTGGCTCGCCCGCTACGGCAGCGGCTCCGGAGAACCGCGGCAGGTGCCGGGTGCCGGGCGCTCGTGGTCCTTCTGGCAGCACACGCGGACCGGAACCGTTCCCGGGATCGAGGGGCCGGTGGACCGTGACGTCTTCCGCGGCGGCAGGTCCGAACTGACGGCGCTGGCGAAGGGCGGCGCGCCACGGCCGGAAGGCCGCTGATCCCGGCGCAAGCGGCTCACGGGCCGCCAACCTGCTGCGCAGTATGGGAGGTGACGGCTTATTACGTCCGTCGACCACGGTCCTCGCGCCCCTGTCCGCCGTACGGCACACCAGGCTCGTCCACCCGCACGACATCCGTCTCCGGCCCCTTTCGGGCCGCCTCGCCATCCAAGGAGTGACCCATGAACGCACCGTCCACCCGCTCTCGTCGCACCGCCGTCCGGCTCGCCGCCGGCATCGCGGCCCTGGCCGTCCTCGCCGGACCGGCCGCCTCCCTCGCCACCGCGGGCGACCGCCCGGCGGCGGCCCGGGGCGGCGGCGGAGAAACGGCGGCGCGGCCGGCCGCGGCCGACTGGCCGACCCTGAAGGCGGGGAGCAGGGGCGCGGGCGTGACCGCGCTCCAGCACCTGCTCACCTTCCGGGGTCAGGCCGTGGCCGCCGACGGGAGCTTCGGACCGGCCACCACGACCAAGGTGAAGGCATTCCAGAAGGCGGCCGGTCTCACCGCGGACGGCGTCGTCGGGCCCGCCACCTGGACCAGGCTCGTCATCACCCTGCGCGGCGGCGCGAAGGGCGCGGCCGTGAAGGCGGCCCAGACCCTGCTGAAGGCGCGCGGTCAGGCGGTGCCCGTCGACGGCACCTTCAGCGCGACGACGACGGCGAAGGTGAAGGCTTTCCAGAAGGCGGCCGGTCTCACGGCCGACGGCGTCGTCGGCCCCCGGACCTGGGCGGGCCTGCTGAACGGCGGAGCGCCGGCCGGTGACCGGGCGGGCCTCGCCAAGCAGATCCTGGCCCAGAAGCAGATCACGCTGGCCACCGTCCATCCGGGCGGCAGGCACGCCGGGTCGACGGCGCGGCAGAACATCGTCGACACCGCCGACGGCAAGGGCGCGCTCACCAGCCCGTGGGGCGACAAGCCCAACCGGCGGGTCCCCCTCGACCCCCGGATGCTGGGCGGGCTGCTGAAGCTGCGCACGCAGTACGGCTACCGGCTGTCGGTCTCCGAGATCGTCGGCGGCGACCACAGCGGCAACTCCCGGCACTACGCCGGGATCGCCTTCGACATCACGCACATCAACGGCCGCCACGTGGGCAGCGGCGCCGCGCACCAGCAGTTCATGGCCACCTGCAGGAAGCTCGGCGCACAGGAGGTCCTCGGCCCGGGCGACCCCGGGCACGGCCGCCATGTGCACTGCGCCTGGCCCCGCTAGGGCGTGATTCGAAGACCCGTCCGGCCCGCGACGCCTGGTACGGCTCCTCACGTTGTCGGGATTGTCCACGTACACCCCGTACGAGGACGGCCCTCCGCCTCGTGACGCACCGCGCCGGACGCCGCGGGCCCCGTCCTTCGGACGGACGACGCCACTCTCGCGACACGCCCTGGGCGGCTTCGTCGACGTGCCGTCCGCTGTCTGCCGTGCGACGCCCGGCGCTCACGCTCGCGGCGTTGTCGGACCGGTCCGCGTACGCCCGGTACCAGGACGATCCTCCGCCTCGCGATCCATGGGGTCTTCCCCGTTCGAGCGAAGCCGGGAACTCGGGGAAGCGCCGGACGCCGTACGGCCCGGCCCCCCGGCCGTACGGCGGCACTTCGAGGACACGGCCCAGGAGGAAGCCCGGCCCCGCCGGGACGGAGGCCGGGGCCCACTGGGAGCGAACGATGTCCGGCAGCCCGCCGCGGGGCTGCCGGACACCGGCATGCCGTCGGGGTGGCGGTGGTCGTGGCGATGTGCGGCCGGGCGGTGTCCATGGGGGAGGATCCCGGGGAGGACCAAGCGCTTGCTCGGCCGGAGGGCTTGTGCGCGGAGCGGTGCGTTCTTAGCATCATCGCTGTTACATCAGTTGTGTCATACCGCTGGGGGCCCGATGGCGACGACCGGGTACGGATCACACGGCCCATTGACGGGCGTGCGCGTCCTGGAGCTCGCGGGCATCGGGCCCGGGCCGTTCGCCGCGATGCTCCTGGCCGATCTGGGGGCCGACGTCGTCCGCGTGGACCGGCCCGGCGGCCCGGGGCTCGGCATCGACCCCGCGTACGACCTGACCAACCGCAACAAGCGGTCCGTCATCGTCGATCTCAAGGCCCCGGACGGGCCCGGGACGGTGCTCGACCTGGCCGCGCGCGCCGACATCCTGATCGAGGGGTACCGGCCGGGCGTCGCCGAACGACTCGGGGTCGGCCCGGACGCAGCGCTCGCCCGCAATCCGAAACTCGTCTACGGACGGATGACGGGCTGGGGGCAGGAGGGTCCGCTCGCCGAACGAGCCGGGCACGACATCGCCTACATCGCCCTCACCGGCACCCTCTCCCTGATCGGCAGGCCCGGTGAGCCGCCCGCCGTCCCGGCCAACCTGGTCGGCGACTACGCGGGCGGCTCGCTCTATCTCGTGGTCGGTGTCCTCGCCGCGCTCCAGCACGCCCGTACCCCCGGCGGCCGGGGCCAGGTCGTGGACGCGGCGATCGTGGACGGCGCCGCCCACCTCGCCACGATGATCCACGGCATGCTGGCGGCGGGCGGCTGGCAGGACCGGCGTGGCTCCAACCTCCTGGACGGCGGCTGCCCCTTCTACGGCACGTACGAGACCGCCGATGGCGAGTACATGGCGGTCGGCCCCCTGGAGCAGCGGTTCTACGACGAGTTCAGCACGCTGCTCGGCATCGACGGGGAGGCCCCGGACCGGTCGGACGTCACGCGCTGGGACGAACTGCGTGCCCTCGTCGCCGATCGGTTCCGGGCCCGCACCCGCGCGGAATGGACCGAGGTGTTCGCGGGCACCGACGCCTGCGTCGCACCCGTCCTCTCGCTCCGCGAGGCCCCGCACCATCCGCACCTGGCCGCCCGCTCCACCTTCGTCGAGCACGAGGGCCTCACCCAGCCGGCCCCCGCGCCCCGCTTCTCCGCCACCCCCGTCGCCGTACACCGCGGGCCCGCGCGGCCCGGCGCGGACACCGGGGCCGTCGCCGCCGACTGGGACGTCCCCGGGCTCGGCGGGGGCGGGGGCGCGCCCCCGGCCTGACGGGACCGACGACACCCCGGCCCCGGCGGAGCCGGACGGCCCGGCCGAACCACGACCACCACCGGCCCCAGGAGGCCCGCAGTGCAGCGGCAGATCTTCACCGAAGAGCACGACGCGTTCCGCGAGACCGTCCGCACCTTCCTCGACAAGGAGGTGCTCCCGCACTACGAACAGTGGGAGAAGGACGGCATCGTCTCCCGCGAGGTGTGGCGGGCGGCCGGACGGCAGGGGCTGCTCGGCCTCGCCGTGCCCGAGGAGTACGGCGGCGGCGGCACCACCGACTACCGCTACAGCGCCGTCCTCGCCGAGGAGTTCACCCGGGCCGGAGCCCCCGGCCTCGCCCTCGGACTGCACAACGACATCGTGGGCCCCTACCTCACCGGCCTGGCCACCGACGAACAGAAGCGGCGCTGGCTGCCCGGCTTCTGCAGCGGCGAGACCGTCACCGCCATCGCCATGACCGAACCCGGGGCGGGCTCCGACCTCCAGGGCATCCGCACCACCGCCGAGGACAAGGGCGACCACTGGCTGCTCAACGGGTCGAAGACGTTCATCTCCAACGGCATCCTCGCCGACCTCGTGGTCGTCGTCGCGAAGACCACCCCCGAAGGCGGTGCGAAGGGCCTCTCGCTGATCGTCGTGGAGCGTGGTGCCGATGGCTTCGAACGGGGCCGCAACCTCGAAAAGATCGGGCAGAAGTCCCAGGACACCGCCGAACTCTTCTTCAACGACGTCCGCGTCCCCAAGGAGAACCTGCTCGGTGAACGCGACGGCGCGTTCATCCATCTGATGACCAACCTGGCCCAGGAGCGGCTGGGCATAGCGGTCGCCGGGATCGCCGCCGCCGAACATCTGCTGGAGATCACGACCCGGTACGTCAAGGAGCGCGAGGCGTTCGGCCGGCCGCTCTCCAAGCTCCAGCACATCCGGTTCGAGATCGCCGAGATGGCCACCGAATGCGCCGTCACCCGCACCTTCGTCGACCGGTGCGTCGTCGACCACTCCGACGGCGGGCTCGATGCCGTGCATGCCTCGATGGCCAAGTGGTGGGCCACCGAACTCCAGAAGCGCGTCGCCGACCGCTGCCTCCAACTCCACGGCGGTTACGGCTACATGGCCGAGTACCCGGTCGCCAGAGCGTTCACCGACGGTCGCATCCAGACCATCTACGGCGGCACCACCGAGATCATGAAGGAGATCATCGGCCGGTCGCTGCTCGCCTGACCCGCCCCGTCCGACCTCCCGAAGACCTCCCGACGGCCTCCCGGC
Source organism: Streptomyces sp. NPDC001750 (assembly GCF_042892615.1). NCBI lineage: Bacteria > Bacillati > Actinomycetota > Actinomycetes > Kitasatosporales > Streptomycetaceae > Streptomyces > Streptomyces sp. NPDC001750. The sequence goes on from NZ_JBIAUE010000016.1 coordinate 159,658, forward strand.
CGCCCCTCGGTCCCCGTCGACCGACCACCCTCGAAAGGCTGCTGAATTGAGCACCGAAGCGTACGTCTACGACGCGATCCGCACCCCGCGCGGCCGCGGCAAGGCCGATGGAGCCCTGCACGGCACCAAGCCGATCGACCTCGTCGTCGGCCTCATCCACGAGATCCGCGCCCGCTTCCCCGGCCTGGACCCGGCGGCCGTCGACGACATCGTCCTCGGCGTGGTCAGCCCGCTCGGCGACCAGGGCTCCGACATCGCCCGCATCGCCGCCATCGCCGCCGGACTCCCGGACACCGTCGCGGGCGTCCAGGAGAACCGGTTCTGCGCCTCGGGCCTGGAAGCCGTCAACCTGGCCGCAGCCAAGGTCCGCTCCGGCTGGGAGGACCTCGTCCTCGCGGGCGGTGTCGAGTCGATGTCCCGCGTCCCGATGGGCTCCGACGGCGGCGCCTGGGCCATGGACCCGATGACCAGCTTCCGGACCGGCTTCGCCCCGCAGGGCATCGGAGCCGACCTCATCGCCACCATCGAGGGCTTCTCCCGGCGCGATGTCGACGAGTTCGCCGCGCTCTCCCAGGAACGCGCCGCCGAGGCGTGGAAGGAGGGCCGGTTCGCGCGCTCCGTCGTCCCCGTCAAGGACCGCAACGGTCTCGTCGTCCTCGACCACGACGAGCACATGCGGCCCGGCACCACCGCCGACACGCTCGCCGGCCTCAAGCCGTCCTTCGCCACGATCGGCGAGGCGGGAGGCTTCGACGCGGTCGCGCTGCAGAAGTACCACTGGGTCGAGAAGATCGAGCACGTCCACCACGCGGGCAACTCCTCCGGCATCGTCGACGGCGCCGCGCTCGTCGCGATCGGCAACAAGGAGGTCGGCGAGCGGTACGGGCTCACGCCACGCGCCCGGATCGTCTCCGCCGCCGTCTCCGGCTCCGAACCCACCATCATGCTGACCGGTCCCGCGCCCGCCACCCGCAAGGCCCTCGCCAAGGCCGGACTCACCATCGACGACATCGACCTCGTCGAGATCAACGAGGCGTTCGCCGGTGTCGTCCTGCGCTTCGCCCGGGACATGGACCTCTCCCTCGACCGGATCAACGTCAACGGCGGGGCCATCGCGATGGGCCACCCGCTCGGTGCCACCGGCGCGATGATCCTCGGCACCCTCGTCGACGAACTGGAGCGCCGCGACCGGCGGTACGGGCTCGCCACCCTGTGCGTCGGGGGAGGCATGGGCATCGCCACCGTCGTCGAACGTCTCTGACCGTCCCCGGCCACCCCTGCTTACGGAGAAGAAACCGCAATGACCGAGAGCACGACCATCCGCTGGGAACAGGACGAGACCGGCGTCGTCACCCTGGTGCTGGATGACCCCGACCAGTCGGCCAACACGATGAACCGGGCGTTCATGGACTCCATCGCCGCCGTCGCGGACCGCGCCGAGGCCGAGAAGGACTCCATCCGCGGCATCATCTACACCTCCGCGAAGAAGACTTTCTTCGCGGGCGGCGACCTCAAGGAAATGATCAAGGTCCGTCCCGAGGACGCCCAGCGGGCGTTCGACACCGGCACCGCCATCAAGAACGCGCTGCGCCGCATCGAGACCCTCGGCAAGCCCGTCGTCGCCGCCATCAACGGTGCGGCGCTCGGCGGCGGCTACGAGATCGCGCTCGCCGCCCACCACCGCGTCGCCCTCGACGCCCCCGGCTCCCGGATCGGCCTGCCCGAGGTCACTCTCGGTCTGCTGCCCGCGGGCGGCGGTGTCACCCGCACCGTACGCCTCATGGGGATCACCGACGCGCTGCTGAAGGTCCTCCTCCAGGGCACCCAGTACACCCCGCGGCGCGCCCTGGAGAACGGTCTCGTCCACGAGGTCGCCACCACCCGCGAGGAGATGCTCGACAAGGCCCGTGCCTTCATCGACACCCATCCCGAGTCCCAGCAGCCCTGGGACGTCAAGGGGTACAGGATCCCCGGCGGCACCCCGTCGCACCCGAAGTTCGCCGCGAACCTCCCCGCCTTCCCTGCCAACCTGAAGAAGCAGCTCGCGGGCGCCCCGATGCCCGCGCCCCGCAACATCCTGGCCGCCGCGGTCGAGGGCTCACAGGTCGACTTCGAGACCGCGCTGACCATCGAGGCCCGCTACTTCACCGAACTGGTCACCGGCCAGGTCGCCAAGAACATGATCCAGGCGTTCTTCTTCGACCTCCAGGCCGTCAACTCCGGCGCCAGCCGCCCCAAGGACGTCGAGGAACGAAAGGTCCGCAGGGTCGCCGTCCTCGGCGCCGGGATGATGGGCGCCGGCATCGCCTACTCCTGCGCGCGCGCAGGCATCGACGTCGTCCTCAAGGACGTCTCCGCCGAGGCCGCCGCCAAGGGCAAGGCGTACAGCGAGAAGCTCCTCGACAAGGCGCTCTCCCGGGGCCGCACCACCGAGGCGAAGCGCGACGAGCTGCTGGCCCGCATCACCCCGACCGCCGACCCGGCCGACCTGGCGGGCTGCGACGCCGTCATCGAGGCCGTCTTCGAGGACACCGCGCTCAAGCACCGGGTGTTCCAGGAGATCCAGGACGTCGTCGCACCGGACGCCCTGCTCTGCTCCAACACCTCGACCCTGCCCATCACCGTCCTCGCCGAAGGCGTCGAGCGCCCCGCCGACTTCGTCGGGCTGCACTTCTTCTCGCCCGTGGACAAGATGCCGCTGGTCGAGATCATCAAGGGCGAGAAGACCGGCGACGAGGCCCTGGCCCGCGCCTTCGACCTGGTCCGGCAGATCAGGAAGACCCCGATCGTCGTCAACGACTCCCGCGGCTTCTTCACCTCGCGCGTCATCGGACAGTTCATCAACGAGGGCGTCGCCATGGTCGGCGAGGGTGTCGAACCGGCGTCGATCGAGCAGGCGGCCGCGCAGTCCGGCTACCCGGCGAAGGTCCTGTCCCTGATGGACGAGCTGACCCTCACCCTGCCCCGCAGGATCCGTGACGAGACGAGGCGGGCCGTCGAGGAGGCCGGCGGCACCTGGGACGCGCACCCGGCGGACACCGTGATCGACCGCATGGTCGACGAGTTCGGGCGCCCCGGGCGCAGTGGCGGCGCGGGCTTCTACGAGTACGACGAGAACGGCGGGCGCATCCGCCTGTGGCCCGGACTGCGGGAGCACTTCGGCCGCTGTGCCGACCCGGCCGCGGGTGGGTCCGACGCCCGTCCCGGCACCGACGTCCCCTTCGTCGACATGCAGGAGAGGATGCTGTTCTCCGAGGCGCTGGACAGCGTCCGCTGCCTGGAGGAGAACGTCCTCACCTCCGTCGCCGACGCCAACATCGGCTCCATCATGGGCATCGGCTTCCCGCCGTGGACCGGTGGAGTGCTCCAGTACATCAACGGGTACGACGGCGGCCTGCCCGGCTTCGTGGCCCGCGCCCGGGAACTCGCCGAACGATACGGCGACCGCTTCCTGCCGCCCGCGCTGCTCGTGGAGAAGGCCGAGAGGGGCGAGACCTTCCACGACTGACCCGCCGCGGCGGATCCCGCCCCCCGCGGGCCGCGTTCACTCCGCCGTGAACGCGGCCCGCAGCTCCTCCTTCAACGACCGCTGGAACGCGGTCACGAGCGCCTGGATCACCATCGGCTGCATGTGGGAGGACAGCGACTTCATCGCCGCCACGTGCTCCGGATCCGACTCCCGCTCCCGGTACGGGCCCCACACCTCGTCCCGGAACAGCCGGGTCAGCTCCTGCGCGGCGGACCGGGAGTGCTCCAGCAGCACCGTCCGCGCGGCCAGGATCGTCTCGTGCGCGATCGGCACCCCGAGCAGTTCGACCCCGAGCCTCAGCAGCCCCGGGTCCACCCGGTACCCGCCGTCGACCGGCTCCGCGCGCTCCAGCACCCCCATCGCCGCCAGCCGCGCGATGTCCTGTTCGTTCAGCGCCCGGCCCGCCCGGCGCTCCAGCTCCGCGCGCGTCGCGTCCTCCGCCGAGTCCGGCGCCCACGACGCCACCAGCGCCCGGTGGATCGCCAGGTCCTGGGCACTGAGGTCGGGCGGCAGTTGTTCCAGGTAGCGCTCGATCGCGGCCAGCGTCATGCCCTGGTGCTGGAGCTCCTCGATGAGCGCGAGCCGGGACAGGTGCTCGGCCCCGTAGCGCCCGACCCGGCGCGGCCCGATCACCGGGGGCGGCAACAGCCCCCGGGTGCTGTAGAAACGTACGGTGCGCACGGTGACACCGGCGCGGGCCGCCAGCTCGTCGACGGTGAGCGTCGTCGGATCCTCGGCCCCGGTCGCCATGTCTGCTCCTCGTACTCCGGCCCGGCGGTGAACGGCCGAACCCGCCCGCAACGGTTCAACAGTATTGCTGTCTCACCATCTTTGTGAAAGTGCCCGGTGGCCGTGTGGCGGGTGGTGCGCGGGCCCGCGGCGCTCCCGCCGCCCCGTGTGCCATGTCGGTGCCGGCCCGTATGGTGCCCCCATGTCGGAGATCACGTACATCAGGGGCGACGCCACCGCGCCGCAGGGCAGCGGCGTCAAACTGATCGCGCACGTCTGCAACGACCTCGGCGGCTGGGGCAAGGGCTTCGTCCTGGCGGTCTCGCGCCGCTGGCCCGAACCGGAGGCGGCCTACCGCCGCTGGCACCGGGAGCGGGCGGGCAACGACTTCGCGCTCGGCGCCGCGCAGTTCGTCCAGGTGAGCCCGTACATATGGGTGGCGAACATGGTGGGCCAGCGGGGGATGCGCAGGGGCAGCAAGGGAGTTCCGGTGCGCTACGAGGCGATCGACACGGCGCTGGGGGTAGTGGCCGACCGGGCGATCGCACTGGGGGCGTCGGTCCACATGCCCCGGATCGGCTGCGGGCTGGCGGGCGGCACATGGTCCAGGGTCGAACCGCTGCTGGAGAACCGCCTGCTGAGCCGGGGGCTGGCGGTCACGGTGTACGACCACGACTGAGCCACCGGGCCCGGCCGGTGGCGCGGCCCCGTTGCGGCGGGGGCGGGTGCCGTGCGGCGGCCGGTTCAGCGCTCGGGGCGCAGACCGAGGACGATCGGCCAGTCGTCCCCGTCGGCGGCCACGCCGTCGGGCGCGCGGTCCGGGCCCGCGGTGAACACCGCGGTCAGCGGAGGCGCCAGCGCGTACCGCTCGGGGTCCACCACGCACTCCGCGCGCAGGACCATCGCCGCCTCGGGGTCGACCGCAGACCGGTCGGGAAAGGCCGCCGCGTCCACGTCGACCTGGCCCAGCGCGAACGGGTACACGGCGACGGCGACCTCCAGGCGGTCGCCGTCCAGTACGTGCTCGACCCAGCCGTCGGTCGGCAGCAGGTGGAAGGCCCCGTCGCCCTCGTAGCAGTAGTCGCCCAGCCGTGCGACGGCGCGCTCGCCGGGCGTGCCGTCCGGGTCGACGACGAGCGTCACGACGGGCACGTCCGGCTCGTCGGGATTCACACCGGAACGAACGAGGAGCCGGGCCACGGGACGACCTCCGAAGACGGGTGCGGCGTACGAGCCCTCAGTAGAACACGGCGGTCCGGGCGCGGGGCCGGTGGCCGGGGCCACGGCCCGTCAGGCGAGGTTCGGGGCTCGGTCGCGGAGTGTTGTCGGGCTGTCCTTCGTCATCGCTCTGATCTTCCAGCAGGGATATGTGGGCCTGCCGGTGGCCATGGGCGCGGGCCCGTGTTCCGGGACGCTTTCCCGCGGCGGGGGAGCAGCAGCGGGGTGGCCAGCAGGAGCACTCCGGCCAGCGCGATCGCGGTGCGGGCGCCGACGACGGCGGCGAGCAGACCCCACAGGGCGGTCAGGACCGCGATGACGCCGCTGCTGCTGACCGACCACGCGGACAGGGTGCGGGCGACCCGGTCGGGGGCCGCGTGGTCGAGCCGGTAGGTGGCCAGCACCGGATTGAACAGCCCGCAGCAGGTCACCAGGCCGAGTTGGACGCCGATGACGAGCACGATCCCGGGGGCGCCGGGCTGGACGAAGGCCAGGCCGACCGGCCAGACGGCACGCAGCGTCCCAGCGGTGAGGAGCACCCCGCGCCGCCCGAAGCGGGCCACGAGCCGGGGCGCCAGACGCGAGCCGACGAGGCCACCGACGCACGGGGCCGCGAACACCAGTCCGTACTGCCAGGGGGCGAACCCGAGGCGGCCCAGCAGCAGTACGGCGAGCACCGGCTCGGTGGCCATGATCAGGCCGTTGACCACGATCGTGTTGAAGAACAGCGGGCGCAGCACGGGATGGCCGAGGATGTGCCGCCAGCCCTCGACCAGATCGCCCGCTCGCGGGCGTGGCGCCCCGCCCCGCGCGACGTGCGGTTCCGTCCCGCCGATGGCGCGGATGCCGAGCGCCGAGAGCAGATGGCTGACCGCGTCGGCGACCATGGTCACCATCGGGCCGAACAGCCCGATCGCGGCCCCGCCGAGCGGTGGTCCGACCACGGTCGCGGTCCACGTCGTGGATTCGAGCCGGCTGTTCGCGACGAGCAGGTCCGCCCGCGGCACGAGCACTCTCAGATACGCGCCGACGGCCGCGTTGAACGCGATGCCGGACGCCGCGACGACGACGGAGACGACGAGGAGCTGGGCGAAGCCGAGCAGGCCGAGCGCGAACGCGACGGGGACGCTCAGCAGCGCCGCGAACCGGGTCAGGTCCATCGCCACCATGACGGGACGCTTGCGGCGGAACTCCACCCACGGACCCAGCGGCACGGCGACCACCGCCCCGACGGCCCGGCCCGCCGCGGACAGCGCCGCCACCTGGGTCGGATCGGAGTGCAGCACGAGAACCGCGATCAGGGAGAACGCCCCGAAGCCGAACCCCGAACCGTACGAGCTCACGGCGTACGCCGCCCACAGCCACCCGAAGCGCCGCCCCAGCGCCCTCCCGCGCACCATGCCCCCATGCCTCCCGTCGATCCGCACAACCGGACGTTGACGACCGGAATCCAAGCGGGAGACGAACGAGGAGATCAAACAACCGGGGAGCTCGAAGGCACAACCGAAGGTTGTGCCTTCCATGACCGGCGTGGATCCCCGAGCCGTGCGCACCGTCGCGGACGCGGGGCGGTTCCGGCACGCCCTACGCGTCGACGGCCCGTGCCCGTGGCATGTGCGTCCGGGAGGGGGCCACCCCCGGGCATGGGACCGCATACTGGTTCGTACCGGGACCGGGCGCCCCAGCCGTACGCCCGGCCGACCGCCGGGAGCACCGTATGAGTACTTCGCCGGCACGCGGCGTCGAGCCCGCCGCCGCGCCGCACGACCCCCTCCCTCCGCCGCCCGGGGGCGTGCTCTGGAGCATCTCCGGGGACGTCCGCGCCCTGCTGATGCTGCCCGCCGCCCTCACTCTCCAGGTCGCCCATCCGGCGGTCGGCGCGGGCGTCGACGAGCACTCCGTCTTCCGCACGGACCCGTGGGGACGCGGTGAGAGGTCCCTGCGCTCGCTCCAGCTCTGGGTGTACGGGGGAGAGGAGGCCGCCGAGGAGGGGCGCAGGCTCCGCCGGCTGCACCGGACCATCCAGGGAATCGACAGCCGGGGCCGTCGCTACCACGCGCTGTCGCCCGCCACCTATGCGTGGGTGCACGCCACCGGCTTCCCCGTGTACCGGCATGCCGCGCGCTACCTGCTGCGGCCGTTCACCGAGGCGCAGGAACGGGCCCTGTACCGGGAATGGCTCCAGGTGGGCAGGGTTCTGGGCATCCACGACCGGGACATGCCACAGACGATCGAGGAGTTCTGGCCGTACTTCCGCAAGACGCTCGACGAGGAGATCGAGCGGACCGTCGTCGTCGACGATCTGCTCGCGACCGACCGGCCCGTACCGCCGCCGGACCGGGGGCCGTTGCCGCTGCGGCCGGCGCTCCGGGCGCTGTGGCCGGTGCTGTTCCCGCCACTGGCCCGGTTCCGCCGCTTCGTCACCATCGGCCTGATGCCGCCGGAGGCGCGGGAGGCGATCGGTCTGGAGTGGACGGACGCCCAGGAGCGGAGACTGCGGCGGCTGGGCGCGGTGGTGCGGCGCGTCGTGCCCGTACTCCCCGAGAGGCTGCGCTATCTGCCGTACGCGCGCCGGGCACGGGCGGCGCACCGGGCGACCGCGCGCGGTGACCGGGCACATCTCGGACAGCGGGCCGGCGCGCCGCATCGGCCGACCTGATCACGGGCCGGTCCGGTCCGTTCCGTGCGCGGATTCCGTCGCCCACCGGGAGGAAGAGGGCGACGGAACCCGGAGCACGGGTCGGGCGGCCGGACGGGCCGTCAGCGGTGGTCGTGGACCGTGTTCGTGGCGGCGATCTTCTTCCACGACGCGGGCCGCTCGGCCTTCGTGGGAGCCTGCGCCAGGCGCGTCCCGGACGGGGCCCCGGGCCGCGACGGCTGGTAGAGCCACGTGTCGAAGAAGACGGCGAGGGGCGTGCCCGAGACCCGTTCGGCGTAGGCCACGAAGTCGCCCACGGACGCGTTCCCGTACGCGTGCTCGGCGGGCCAGCCCTTGAGCAGTTCGAAGAACGTCTCGTCGCCCAGCTTGTCGCGCAGCGCCTGGAGGGCCAGCGCCCCGCGGTCGTAGACGGCTCCGTGGAACTGGTCGTCGGGGCCCGGGTCTCCCGGCTTCACGGTCCAGAAGGGATCGTCCGCGGGGTGCAGGGCATAGGTGTAGTCGGCCAGTTCCCGCGCGGTGCCCTCGCCCTCCTTCTCCGACCACAGCCACTGGCTGTACCGGGCGAAGCCCTCGTTGATCCAGATGTCCTTCCAGCCCTTGACGGACACGCTGTCGCCGTACCACTGGTGCGCCAGTTCGTGGACGACCACCGAGACGTTGGAACCGTTCGCGAACTGCTTCGGGCTGTAGAACGGCCTGGTCTGCGTCTCCAGCGCGAATCCGCTCGTCACGTTGGGGGAGTAGCCGCCGAGCGCGTCGAACGGGTACGGACCGAACACCTCCGTCAGCCACTCGGCGACCTCGGCGGTCCGCTCGATGCTGGCGCGCGCCGCACCGGCGTTGGCGCCGAGGTCCTTGCTGTACGCGTTGACGACCGGCAGCCCGTCCGCCGTGGTGTCCGTGGTGATGTCGAACTTCCCGATCGCCAGCGTCGTCAGGTACGTGGCCTGCGGCTTGGTGGAGCGCCAGTTGAAGCGGGTCCAGCCGAGCTTCGAACTCCGTGACTGGAGCGTTCCGTTGCTGATCGCCTGGGTGCCGTCCGGCACCGAGACCGAGATGTCGTACGTCGCCTTGTCCAGCGGGTGGTCGTTGCTGGGGTACCACCAGACGGCCGACTCCGGCTCCTGCGCGGCCACCGCGCCGTCCGGTGTACGGACCCAGGACGTCCAGCCGTCGACCTTCGCCTCGGACGGCTTCCCGGCGTACCGCACGACCACCGAGACGGCCCTGTCCTTCGCCAGCGGCGACGCCGGGGTGATCTCCAGCTCCTGTCCGCCGCTCCTGGCGAACGCGGCCTTCTTGCCGTTCACCCGCACCTCGGACACGTCCAGCGCGAAGTCCAGGTTGAAGCGGGACAGCGCCTGCGTGGTCGTGGCGAGGATCGTCGCCGTGCCCTCCAGCAGGTCGGTGGCGGGCTGGTACTTCAGCCGCAGGTCGTAGTGGGACACGTCGTAGCCGCCGTTGCCGCTGGCCGGGTAGTAGGGGTCGCCGATGCCCGGGGCGCCTACGGTTCCCCCGGCGGCCGAGGCCGGGATCGCCAGCAACAGGGAGGCCGCGAGGGCGCCGGGGACGATGAGTCTGCGGTGCACGAATGCTCCAAGTCGTCGGTTCGGACGGGTTTCTGAGCCCTTGCCAGGACCCTACGCAGGGACCTTCCTGTTAGTCATGTCCATGGTCGCCGTTGTCACACGTTCGCCATTCCGCCGACATGGCGGCCCGGAGGCGTCCCGGCCCGGTCACGCCGCGCCGATCACCGATCGCCCTCTGTCGCGGGGGAGTTGACCGGCGGTACCTTCCGCCCATGCCGATTCGTGCGCGGGGCACCCGCTTGACGTACCGATCGCTGGTGGTGGCGGCCCTCGCCGCCCTGACGACCACGCTGCTCGCACCGGCGGGCGCACAGGGCGCCGAGGCCGGCGCCGCCACGAGCCGGGAGGCCGGACCGTCCGCCGACGGACACCCGCGGAGCGGACCGCCGGTGAGCAGGCCCGTCCACTCGTACGAGAACGCCGTCCGCGAGTCCGTCTGGGTCGACACCGGACTCGACGGCGACGAGGACGGAAGGAACGACCGCGTCGCCGTCGACATCGTCCGGCCCCGCGAACCCGCCCGGCAGGGCCGCGGGGTCCCCGTCATCATGGACGCCAGCCCCTACTACTCCTGCTGCGGCAGGGGCAACGAGAGCCAGCTCAAGACGTACGACGCCGGCGGCAGGCCCGTGCAGTTCCCGCTGTACTACGACAACTACTTCGTGCCGCGCGGCTACGCCTTCGTCGCCGTCGACCTGGCCGGCACCAACCGCTCCGACGGCTGCGTCGACGTCGGCGGCCCCTCCGACGGCACCTCCGCCAAGGCCGTCATCGACTGGCTGAACGGCCGCGCCCGCGGCTACACCACCCGCACCGGCCAGCGGCCTGCCACGGCCGACTGGTCCAACGGCCGCACCGGGATGATCGGCAAGAGTTACGACGGCACCGTCGCCAACGCCGTCGCGGCGACCGGGGTGGACGGACTGCGGACCATCGTCCCGATCGGCGCCATCTCCTCCTGGTACGACTACTACTTCTCCCAGGGCGCGCCGCTGCACGACGGCGGACCGGACCGGCTCGCCGACGGGGTGGAGAGCCCCGAGGCGCGCGCCCGGTGCGCCGCCGTCCAGCACCGGCTCGTCGAAGGGGCGCCCCGCACCGGGGACCGGACCCGGCTGTGGGCCGAACGCGACTACGTGAAGGACGCCCGCAAGGTACGGGCCAGCGTCTTCGCGGTGCACGGCATGCAGGACCTCAACGTCCGCACCAAGCACTTCGGTCAGTGGTGGGACGCGCTCGCGGCCCGGGGCGTGGAACGCAGGATCTGGCTGTCGCAGACCGGGCACGTCGACCCCTTCGACTTCCGGCGGGCCGAGTGGGTCGACACGCTGCACCGCTGGTTCGACCACTACCTCCTCGGTTACGACAACGGCGTCGAACGCGAACCGATGGCCGACATCGAACGCAGTCCCGGCCAGTGGTCCACCGACCGGGTCTGGCCGCCGCGCACCACCCACGCCGTCACCGTGCGCCCCGGCCCCGGAACGGCGCCCGGCGTCGGCACCCTGGGGGTGCGGCCCGCCCGCCCCGGCGCCACCGAGACGTTCACCGACGACCCCGCGCTGAACGAGCTGGAATGGGCCGCCGACGCGGACCGCCCCACGGCCGCCAAGGCCGCCTTCCGTACCCCGCCGCTCTCCCGGGACCTGCGGCTGTCCGGATCGCCCACGGTGACCGTCACCGCCACCCCGACCACGTCGAGTGCCCATCTCTCCGCCGTCCTCGTGGACCTCGGCCCCGACACCATCCGCGACTACGGCGCGTCCGGAGAAGGCATCACCACGCTCCCCGGACGCACCTGCTGGGGTGCGAGCACCGCCGGGGACAGCGCCTGCTTCAAGGAGACCCGGGCCGAGACGGCCACCGTCGACCGGACCGTGTTCAGCCGGGGCTGGGCCGACCTCGGCACCCACACCTCCGCCGGGCACGGCCGCCCGCTCACCCCGGGCCGGGCCCACACGATCACCCTCCGCCTCGCCGCCACCGACCACGTCGTCCCGGCCGGACACCGCCTCGCCCTGATCGTGGCCGGAACCGACCGGGGCCTCATCGAGCCGCCGGACTCCACCCCCACGCTCACCCTCGACCTGGCCCGTACGTACGCGACGCTCCCGCTCGCCGGCGGCACCGCCGGCCTCGGGGCCGTCCCGTAGTGCTGTGACCGGGAAGGTTTGCCGGGTGGCTCGCGGCGTCCGGTGCGGTGCATCGCAAGGCGGAACATCGTCCGCGTACTGGACGTACGCGGGTGATGCGACAACACCGCGAGGTGCCGTGCCGGGCGTCGCGAGCCGGTGGACCTTCCCGGTCACAGCACTAGCCCGCGGATCCATCACGGATCGCAGGACAGCCCTCGTACGCGCCACCGCGGGTCCCGACCCGTGGCAGCCACCCCCCGCAGCCCGCCCCGAAGGCGTGACGCCACGGCGTCCCGCCGGCCGCACCCAGGGAGGAAGCCGCCCATGACACCCCGTACACCGACCGCGCGCCGACTCGGCCGCCGACACCTGGCCCTGGCCGCCGCCGCGGCCCTGCTCGCCTCGCCCCTGGCCGCCGTCCCCGCGGCGGCCGCCCCGAGCGCCCCGGCCGTCCCGCCCCGCACCGGATTCGAGACCAGCGGCGGGGCCCGGTGGACGAGCCAGGCGGAGGAGCAGTCCTTCCTGGCCGCCGTCGACCGCGACAGCGACCGGGTCTCCGTCGAACGGATCGGCACCACGCGGCAGGGCCGCCCGCTCCAGCTCGTCCGGATCGGGAACCACCGCCCCACGGCCCACACGATGCTGCTGATCTGCAGCCAGCACGGCAACGAACCCTCCGGCCGCGAGGCATGCCTGACCACCGCCCGCGATCTGGCCCACGCCCGGGACCGGCGGACCCGCGCCTTCCTCTCCCGCACCACCGTCCTCGTCGTGCCCACCGCCAACCCCGACGGGCGCGCCGTCGACACGCGCGGCAACTCCGACGGCGTCGACATCAACCGCGACCACATCGCGCTGCGGACCGCCGAGGCCCGCGCCATGGCCGCCGTCATCCGCGACCACGAGCCGGACGTGATCTCGCGGCCGAACGACGGCAGTGTCGAGGACAGCCCTTTAGGATCGTCATCCTGATGACTGCCACACTCGTCGCCAAGGACCTCACCGCCGCGCACGGCGACCGCACCCTCTTCGCCGGGCTCGACCTCGTCGTCGCGCCCGGCGACGTGATCGGTCTCGTCGGAGTCAACGGCGCCGGCAAATCGACCCTGCTCCGGCTGCTCGCCGGGCTCGACCGGCCGGAGCGGGGGGAGCTGCGGCTCTCGCCGCCCACCGCCACCGTCGGCCACCTCCCGCAGGAGCCGGAGCGGCGTCCGGGCGAGACCGTGCGGGAGTTCCTGGCCCGCCGCACCGGCGTCGCCGACGCCCAGCGGGCGATGGACGAGGCGACACAGGGCCTCGTCGACGGGGCGCCCGGCGCCGACGACGCGTACGCCGAGACGCTCGAACGCTGGCTGGCGCTCGGCGGCGCCGACCTCGACGAGCGCGCCGAGGAGGTCGCCGCGGACCTGGGTCTCGCCGTCGGCCTCGACCTGCCGATGGCCGCGCTCTCCGGCGGCCAGGCGGCCCGCGCCGGCCTGGCATCCCTGCTGCTCTCCCGCTACGACGTCTTCCTGCTCGACGAACCCACCAACGACCTCGACCTCGACGGCCTGCAACGGCTCGAACGCTACGTCTCCGGTCTGCGCGCGGGCACGGTCGTCATCAGCCACGACCGCGAGTTCCTGACGCGCACGGTCACCAAGGTCCTCGAACTCGACCTCGCCCAGCAGGCGATCAACCTGTACGGCGGCGGATACGCGGCCTACCTGGAGGAGCGCGAACGGGCCCGCAGGCACGCCCGTGAGGAGTACGAGGAGTACGCCGACAAGCGCGCCGCCCTGGAGGACCGCGCCCACACACAGCGCACCTGGATGGACAAGGGCGTGAAGAACGCCCGGCGCAAGGCCGGCGACAACGACAAGATCGGCCGCAAGTTCCGCAGCGAGGCGAGCGAGAAGCAGGCGGCGAAGGCCCGGCAGACCCAGCGCATGATCGAACGGCTCGACGTCGTCGAGGAGCCGCGCAAGGAATGGGAACTGCGGATGGAGATCGCAGCCGCGCCCCGGTCCGGCTCGGTCGTCGCGACCCTGCGCGAAGCACGCGTGGCACGGGGCGACTTCGTCCTCGGCCCGGTGTCCCTCCAGATCGACTGGGCGGACCGGGTCGCGATCACCGGTGCCAACGGGGCGGGCAAGTCCACCCTCCTCGCCGCCCTCCTCGGACGCCTCCCGCTGGACTCCGGGCACGCGACGCTCGGCTCGGGCGTGGTGGTCGGCGAGGTCGACCAGGCGCGCAAGCTGTTCCACGGCACGGAGTCGTTGCTGGACGCGTTCTGCGCCGCCGTACCCGACAGCGAACCGGCCGAGGTCCGCACGCTGCTCGCCAAGTTCGGTCTGCGCGCGGACCATGTGCTGCGCCCCGCGACGACCCTCTCGCCGGGGGAGCGCACCAGGGCCGCGCTCGCCCTCCTCCAGGGCCGGGGCGTCAACCTCCTCGTACTCGACGAGCCGACGAACCACCTCGACCTGCCTGCCATCGAACAGCTGGAATCGGCGCTGGACTCCTACCCGGGCACGCTGCTCCTCGTCACGCACGACCGGCGGATGCTGGAGGCGGTGCGGACGACACGGCGCATCGAGGTGGTGGACGGCAGGGTGAAGGAACTCTGACCGTCCGGCCCCGGGGCCGCCGTTCCCGACCCCACTCCGGCGGGCCCGGGCGGCGGGCCGGGGCGGGGGCGGGAGCGCGCAGGACCGCGCGCCCCGCCCCTGCCCGGGGCATCAGCGCTTGCGGCCGCCGTCCCGGTCCGGACCGGTCAGCCCGGCCCGCCGCAGGGCGTCCGCCATCGCGCTGTTCACCGGCGCCGGCGCCGGGCGGGCGGAGCCGCCACCGCGCCGGTCGCGGTCCTGACCGCCCTGACGCGGGCGCGGCGGCCGGGCACCCTGGCCGCCCCGCTCGCCGCGCTCCCGCCGGGACCCGCCGCCCTGACCGGACGCCCCCGCCTCGTCGTCGAGCCGCAGCGTCAACGAGATCCGCTTCCGCGGAATGTCGACGTCCATGACCTTGACCTTGACGATGTCGCCCGGCTTCACGACGTCCCGCGGGTCCTTCACGAACGTCCGCGACATCGCCGACACGTGCACCAGACCGTCCTGGTGCACCCCGATGTCCACGAACGCGCCGAACGCCGCGACATTGGTGACGACACCCTCCAGCACCATGCCGGACGCCAGGTCGCCGATCTTCTCGACGCCCTCCTTGAAGGTGGCCGTCCTGAACGCGGGCCGCGGGTCGCGCCCCGGCTTCTCCAGCTCCTTCAGGATGTCGGTGACCGTCGGCAGACCGAACTTCTCGTCCACGAAGTCGTCGGCACGCAACGACCGCAGCATCCCCGTGTTGCCGATCAGCGAGGCCACTTCACCGCCCGTCCGCTTCGCCATCGCCCGCACCACCGGGTACGCCTCCGGGTGCACGCTCGACGCGTCCAGCGGGTCGTCGCCCCGGATGCGCAGGAAGCCCGCGCACTGCTCGTACGCCTTCGGGCCCAGCCGCGCCACGTCCTTGAGCGCCCTGCGCGACCGGAAGGGCCCGTTCGCGTCACGGTGCGCGACGATGTTCTCCGCAAGCCCCGCGCCGATCCCCGAGACCCGCGAAAGCAGCGGCGCCGAGGCGGTGTTGACGTCCACACCGACACCGTTCACACAGTCCTCGACGACCGCGTCCAGCGACCGCGACAGCTTCACCTCGGACAGGTCGTGCTGGTACTGGCCGACCCCGATCGACTTCGGGTCGATCTTCACCAGCTCCGCGAGCGGGTCCTGGAGGCGCCGCGCGATCGACACCGCGCCGCGCAACGACACGTCCATGTCGGGGAGTTCCTGCGAGGCGAAGGCCGAGGCCGAGTACACCGACGCGCCCGCCTCGGACACCATCACCTTCGTGAGCTTCAACTCCGGGTGCTTCTCGATCAGTTCACCGGCGAGCTTGTCGGTCTCGCGGGAGGCCGTGCCGTTGCCGATCGCGATCAGCTCGACGTCGTGCGCCCGCGCCAGCTGCTCCAGCCGTGCCAGCGCCTGGTCCCACCTGTTCGCGGGGACGTGCGGGTGGATGACGTCCGTGGCGACGACCTTGCCGGTCGCGTCGACGACCGCGACCTTCACGCCCGTACGGAAACCGGGGTCGAGCCCCAGCGTGGCGCGCGTCCCGGCCGGTGCGGCGAGCAGCAGGTCGCGCAGGTTCGACGCGAAGACCCGCACCGCCTCGTCCTCCGCCGCCGTGCGCAGCCGCAGCCGCAGGTCGATGCCGAGGTGCACCAGGATCCTGGTCCGCCAGGCCCAGCGCACGGTCTCGCCCAGCCACTTGTCGCCCGGGCGGCCCTGGTCGCTCACTCCGAAGCGCCGGGCGACGACGCCCTCGTACGACGACGGTCCGGGCGTGTCCGAGGGCTCCTCCGGCTCCATGACCAGATCGAGCATGTCCTCCTTCTCGCCCCGCAGCATCGCGAGCACCCGGTGCGAGGGCAGTTCGGTGAACGGCTCGGCGAAGTCGAAGTAGTCGGCGAACTTCGCGCCCGCCTCCTCCTTGCCCTCGCGTACCTTCGCCGCCAGCCGGCCACGCGTCCACATCCGCTCGCGCAGCTCGCCGATCAGGTCGGCGTCCTCCGAGAACCGCTCGGTGAGAATGGCGCGGGCGCCCTCCAGCGCGGCGGCCGGGTCCGCGACGCCCTTGTCCGCGTCGACGAAGGCGGCGGCAGCGGCGAGCGGCTGCACCGACGGGTCACCGAGCAGCCCGTCGGCGAGTGGTTCGAGTCCCGCCTCGCGGGCGATCTGCGCCTTGGTGCGCCGCTTGGGCTTGAACGGCAGGTAGATGTCCTCGAGGCGCGCCTTGGTGTCGGCGGCCCTGATCCGGGCCTCCAGCTCCTCGTCCAGCTTGCCCTGCTCGCGCACCGAGTCGAGGATCGCCGTCCGGCGGTCCTCCAGCTCCCGCAGGTACCGCAGCCGCTCCTCAAGGGTGCGCAGCTGCGCGTCGTCGAGCATCTCGGTCGCTTCCTTGCGGTAGCGCGCGATGAACGGCACGGTCGATCCGCCGTCGAGCAGCTCGACGGCCGCCTTCACCTGCCGCTCGCGTACGCCGAGCTTCTCGGCGATCCTGCCTTCGATGGACGTCGTCACGGTTCTACCGACTCGCCTTCTCGTACGGGCTGTACTGGTCGCACGGACTGTGCTCACGGGGCCGGGCCCCTTCGTCTGCATTGTGCCGGGTGGCCGGGTGCCGTGTCGCCCGGCCACCCCCGACGCGCGTCGACCGGTGGTGTCCGGCGCCTGCCGATGAGAGCGGGTAGACCGGGAAGGCGGGAGAACCGTACGGCCGAGGAGGACCGGGGGAACCGGGAACGTCCGGGCCATGGCAGGAAAGGTGGGGGATACGTCATTGCGGCCATCGGAGCGGCCGCGAAGGATGGTGGACATGACGCAGCGATCCGTGCTCGTCGTCCTCTTCGACGGCGTCCAGAGCCTCGACGTGACCGGCCCGGTGGAGGTCTTCGCCGGGGCCTCCCGCTTCCTCGGGGCCACGTACGACCTGCGCACCGCGTCCGTCGACGGCTCCCCGGTCCGTACGAGCAGCGGCCTCGTCCTCGTCCCGGACACCGCCCTCGCCGACGCGGAGCCGCCGCACACCCTGCTCGTCCCCGGGGGCGAGGG
Organism: Streptomyces sp. NPDC001750; assembly: GCF_042892615.1. NCBI lineage: Bacteria > Bacillati > Actinomycetota > Actinomycetes > Kitasatosporales > Streptomycetaceae > Streptomyces > Streptomyces sp. NPDC001750. The sequence continues at coordinate 177,159 of NZ_JBIAUE010000016.1, forward strand.
CACCCGCGTCCCCGCCCCGGCTCTCGTCGGCTGGCTTCGGGAGCACGCCCCGCGCGCCGAACGCCTCGTCTCCGTCTGCACCGGAGCGCTGCTGCTGGCCGAGGCCGGACAGCTCGACGGACACCGGGTCACCACCCACTGGACCGTCTGCGAGCACCTGGCGCGCACCCACCCGGCCGTGGAGGTCGACCCGGACCCGATCTTCGTCCGGGACGGCAGGCTGGCCACCTCCGCCGGGGTCACCGCGGGCATCGACCTCGCCCTCGCGCTCGTCGAGGAGGACCACGGCCGGGAGGTCGCCCTCTCGGTCGCCCGCCATCTCGTGGTCTTCCTGCGCAGACCCGGCAACCAGGCCCAGTTCAGCGCGCAGCTCACCGCCCAGACCGCCCGGCGCGAGCCGCTGCGCGAGGTCCAGCACTGGATCACCGAACACCCGTCCGCCGACCTCACCGTCGAGGCCCTGGCCGCCCGCGCCCGCCTCTCGCCCCGTCACTTCGCCCGCGCCTTCCGCTCCGAGACGGGCCTCACACCGGGCCGATACGTCGACCGGGTACGTCTCGAACACGCCCGCCGACTGCTGGAGGACACCAGCGACGGCGTCGCGGGCATCGCGCACGCCTGCGGATACGGCACCCCGGAGGCCATGCGCCGCGCCTTCGTCAAGGCGCTCGGCACGGCACCCGCCGAGTACCGCCGACGCTTCCGGCCCGGGTCCGACACGGACTGACCCACCGCCCCGTACCCACGGCCGCCCCTCTGTCCCCGCAGCGCGACGGCTGATTCCCCGTCATCGCCGCCCACCCGCACGACCGATCAACGACAAGGAGCACCCATGCAGATCGCCATCGTCCTCTTCGACCGCTTCACCTCGCTCGACGCCGTGGGCCCCTACGAGATGCTCCAGCATCTCCCCGGCGCCGAGACCGTGTTCGTCGCCGAACGGACCGGCCCCGTGCGCAACGACAGCGGCAGCCTCGCACTCGTCGCCGACCGGACGTTCGCCGAGGTGCCCTCGCCGGACGTGGTGGTCGTCCCCGGCGGTCCCGGCCAGATGGATCAGATGGACAACGAGGCGCTGCTGGGCTGGCTGCGCGCGGCCGACGCCGCCAGCTCCTGGACGACCTCCGTCTGCACCGGATCGCTGCTGCTGGCGGCGGCCGGACTGTTGAACGGCCGCCGCGCCACCTCGCACTGGCTCACGCTGGACACCCTGAAGGAGTTCGGCGCCGAACCGACCGGCGAACGCGTGGTCTTCGACGGCAAGTACGTCACGGCGGCGGGTGTCTCCTCCGGCATCGACATGGGGCTCGCCCTGCTCGGCCGGATCTCGGGCGACGAGCCCGCCATGTCCGTACAGCTGCTGCTCGAGTACGACCCCCAGCCGCCGTACGACGCGGGCTCGCCGACGAAGGCCCCGGCGGCAGTGGTCGAATGGTGCCGTGCCCAGCGCGACGCCGTCCTCCGGTAGACCCTTCTCGGCGGCGGATCGGCCCGCCCGGGATCCGGTGGGTCAGGTGGTTTTCTCGGGCGGCCCGAAGCGCGGCGCGCGCCGTTCCAGGAACGCGGCGACACCCTCGGCGGTGTCGCCGCTGCGCCGTACCCGCTCCGCCCAGTACGCGTCCCGGTCCCGGCGCCCGTCGGCGAACTCCTTCGCCGCCGCCTGCGTGATCCACGAGCGCGCCGCCAGCGTCCGCGTGTACGTGCCGACCCGCGCGTCCAGCCCACCGGCCGGGAGCACCTCGTCCACCAGCCCGCACCGCAGGGCCCGCGCGGTGTCGATCAGTTCGTCGGAGAAGAGCAGGTGCTTCGCCGTGGCGGGTCCGGTCAGTGCCACCAGCCGCCGGGTCGACGACGCGGGGTAGACGATCCCGAGCCTGGCCGGGGTGACCCCGAACTCGGCGCCCTCCTCGGCGAACCGCAGATCGCAGGCGGCCGCGAGCTGACTGCCGCCGCCCACGCAGTAGCCGCGGATCGCCGCCAGTGTCGGCCGGGGAAACGCGGCCAGCGCCTCCTCGGCCACCACGGTGAGCGGCTGCGGATCCGACGGCGTACCGCCGGAGGAGGAAGGGTCCCCGGGCGAGGAGGGCTCCCGGGGCGGCACAGCCCTGAGCGAGGCGATGTCCGCCCCGGCGCAGAAGGTGTCCCCGGCGCCCGTCAGCACCAGGGCCCGTACCGAGGGATCGGCCGCCAGCCGGGCCAGCAGCGGGGGCAGGGCGATCCACATCGAGACCGTCATCGCGTTGCGTTTGGCCGGGTTGTCGATGACGACGGTGGCGACACCGTCCGCGACGGTGTGCGTCAGCCGGGGTTCCGTACGGTCCATGCGCCGGATGCTATCCGCACGGTTCGAACCTATGATCAAAAAGGGGTGGGTGGCCGTGCACGTACGCACCGTGAGGAGCTTTCCGTGGCCGATCCCGCAGTCGAGGGCAGAAGGCTGAGCCGGAGTTTCGGCCGGCTGGCCCTGCTGGGCATTCTTCTCGTCGTGGCCGGTCTGGTCGGCCTCGTCTACACCGGGGTCGCGACGCTGACCTCGATGCTGCTCTTCGGCTGGCTGCTGCTGGTCGGCGGGCTCGTCGGTCTGCTCCACGCCATCGAGTCCCGGGGCAGCAACTACTTCTGGCTGGCGGTCGTGGTGGCCGCGCTGAACATCGCCGCAGGGGTCGTCGTCATCCGGCATCCGCACGGCACGGCCGAGGCGCTGACCATGTTCGCCGCGCTGCTCTTCCTGACCGGCGGGGTGTTCCGGCTGGTCGGCAGCGTCGTCGTGCGCGGCCCGCAGTTCGGCTGGACGCTGCTCCAAGGGGCCTTCGGGCTGCTCCTCGGGCTGCTGGTCCTCTTCGACTGGCCGCACAGCAGCCTCTACGTCCTCGGTCTCTTCTTCTCCCTGGCACTGCTCTTCGACGGCCTCGGCCTGATCGCGATCGGGGTCGGCGGCCGACGCATCGTCTCCCTCGTCTCGGACGCCTCGGACCAGGGAGTGGACCCCGGGCGTCGTCACCCGGACCCGGACCGGGACCGGCAGCTGCACCGGTACACGGAGCCCGATGGCCCGAAGCCGGGGCAACAGCCCGACACGTCCACCGGAGAGAATGAGGGTCAGTCAAAGAACTGATCAGTTCGTGCAGTTTCGATCAAAATTCGTCGATAGGGGTCGACTTCTATTCACTGGTCCGGTGCGGCGGCCACGCCGCGCACTCTGTACTCGACGTGCAGTCACCGACGAGTCGAGGGCGGTACCGGACTATGGAGAGCCGCGGGAGTGTCCCCGCTCGGCCCATGTCGTACGAAGGAGTCTGGCGGTTCACCGCCCCGACCGTGGACGTCTCCGTCCCCCGGGCCAGGCGCGCCGTACGCGACCTGCTGGACCGCCAGGGCGTGCCGATCGGCACCGACATCACCGAAGGGCTGCTGCTCATCGTCTCCGAGCTGGTCACCAACGCGGTGAAGCACGCCGCGCTGCTCTCGCCGGAGCTGGCCGTCGAGGTGGCCGTCGGCGCGGGCTGGGTCAGGGTGTCCGTGGAGGACAACCACCCCTACCGGCCCACGGCTCTGGAGACGGACCACGGACAGACCGGCGGGCGCGGGCTGCTCCTGGTCCGGGAGATCACCCGGGAGGCGGGCGGCGCCTGCGACGTGGAGCACACCGCGGGCGGCGGGAAGATCATCTGGGCCGCGCTGCCGCTGAGCGCGGGATTCTGAACCGGCCTGCGCCGGCACCGGGCGGGCGGTCCCGCGGCCGTCCGGGCCGACCGGCGTGGGCACCCGGTGACACGGCTCGCGCGAACACCGGGTGCCCCGTCCGCTACCAGCCGGCGGACGGCCCGGTCAGTTCCCTGATGGCCGGGCGGGCGGCGTCCAGCACCGTCATGAACCACGCCGAGAACGGTGCCTCGGCATGCCGTTCGGCCAGCTCCTCGGCCGTGACGAACGCGGTCTCGCCGACCTCCTCCGGGTCCGGCCGCAGCCGGTCCTGCACCATGCCGACGAAGAGATGGTTGAACTCCTGCTCCACCAGTCCGGAAGCCGGGTCGGGGTGGTTGTAGCGGACCGTGCCGGCCTCGGCCAGCAGCGAGGGCGAGACGCCGAGCTCCTCGTGCGTGCGCCGGGCGGCAGCGGCGAAGGGCGCCTCACCGGGGTACGGGTGACCGCAGCAGGTGTTCGACCAGACGCCGGGGGAGTGGTACTTGCCGAGCGCGCGCCGCTGGAGCAGCAGCCGGCCCCGCTCGTCGAAGAGGAACACCGAGAAGGCCCGGTGCAGCTGACCCGGCGGCTGGTGGGCGGAGAGCTTCTCCGCCGTACCGATGGTGGTGCCGTTCTCGTCGACCAGTTCGAGCATGATCGCTTCTGCTGTGCCGTTCGACGAGCTGTGCGCCGCGGTGGCTGGTGTGGTCGGCATACCCATCCTTCGCTATGGTCCCGGCCCGGTGCGCCGGTCCCGTCGAGTCCGCTCAAGTCTGCCGCACAAAAGCCGCTTGTCCGCACGTCGGGTCCGACATGTCCGGACCTGGTGCCGCCCCGGCCGCGGGCGGTACCGGAAGGCCCTCAGACGCCGAACGCGGCCGGGTAGTGGATCGTTCCCCGCGGCACCGGCGCGGACGGGTCGAGGACCAGGGCCATCATCGCCTCGTCCGGGACGTCGAAGGCCGGCCGGATTCCGTACCGGGACGCCGGTACGAAGCCGAAGCGCGGGTAGTAGGCGGGGTGGCCGAGCACCAGGACGACGGACTCGGCCCGCAACCGGGCGGCGTCGAGCGCGGCGCACACCGCGGCCTGCCCGGCGCCCCGCCGCTGCTGCTCCGGGGCGGTCGCCACCGGTGCCAGGGCGAGGGCCGGGGCGTTTCCGACCCGGCACCGGGTCAGCAGCGCGTACGCCGCGACGGCACCGTCCCCGCCGAGGGCGACATGTCCGAGACCGGGCAGCCAGGCCGACGGATCGGCGCGCAGCGCGTCGACGATCCCCGCCTCGGCCGGCGTCGGGAAGGCGGCGGTGACGACCGCGCGCACGGCCCCGGCGTCCGCCGGGGCCTCCGGCCGGGTCGTCCAGCGGGGGACGCCTCGCCCGTCGCGCCCCGCCGCGCCGGAGGCGGGGGAGTGCGGCTCGGGACGGGCGGCGTGATCGTGGTCGTTCATCTCCTGCTCCTTTGCGGTCGACGGCTCCGGCCGGCTGGCGGCCGGCCGTTCCTCAGTGACACAGTCCCGCCTCGTGTTCGGCGTGGCCGCTCGGTTCCAGCTGGAACGTGCAGTGCTCGACGTCGAAGTGGTCACCGAGGCATCCCTGGAGCTCGTGGAGGAGCTTCTCGTGGCCGACCGAGTCCAGCACGTCCTGGCTCACCACCACATGGGCCGAGAGCACCGGCATCCCCGAGGTGATCGTCCAGGCGTGCAGGTCGTGGACGTCCAGGACGCCGGGCAGCGCCGTGATATGGGCCCGTACCTCACCCATGTCCACGCCCTTCGGAGCCGCCTCCAGCAGCACGTTGAGCGTCTCCCGGAGCAGTTTCACGGTACGCGGGACGATCATCAGGCCGATCACCAGCGAGGCGATCGGGTCGGCCGCCTGCCAGCCGGTGGCCAGGATGACACCCGCCGAGACCAGCACGGCGACCGAGCCGAGCGTGTCCGCAAGCACCTCCAGATACGCGCCGCGCACGTTGAGGCTCTCCTTCTGCCCGCGCAGCAGCAGCGACAGGGAGACGATGTTGGCGGCCATGCCGATCAGCGCGAAGACGATCGTCAGCCCGCCCCTGGTCTCGGCGGGGGTGACGAAGCGCTGGATCGCCTCGAAGAGCAGGAAACCGCCCACCCCGAGCAGCAGCAGACAGTTGGCCAGGGCCGCCAGGATCTCGGCGCGGGCGAAGCCGAAGGTGCGGTTGAGCCCGGCGGGCCGGTTGGCGAAGTGGATCGCCAGCAGGGCCATGCCCAGTCCCAGGGCGTCGGTCGCCATATGGGCCGCGTCGGCGATCAGGGCGAGCGAGTCGGCGAGCAGCCCCCCGACGATCTCCACGGTCATCACCGTGAGCGTGATGCCCAGCGCGATCCGCAGCCTCCCCCTGTACGCGGCGGCGGCCGTGCCGGTGGGCGGCGGCCCGCCGTGAGTGTGTCCGTGATCGTGCCCTGCCCCCATGGGGCGCCTCCCGATCGTCTCGCGGACTCGGGCGCGGTCGGGCCCGAGCACTGTCAGTGAACTACGGGTGGGGGGTATCGGGCAACACGGCACTGAACACCGTTGTCATGTGCCCTGACCTGCGAAAATGCTTGCAGGTCAGGGCGGTGGAGTGATCAACGGAAGGTCAGTTCGCGCGCGCCTCGGGATGCTGGAGGCACCAGCCGGCCCAGGCGGATTCGATCATTTCGCGCACGTCGTGCCGGGCCGTCCACCCGAGGTCCCCGGACATCCGGGCGGCGGACGCGACGGCCTTCGCGCCGTCGCCGGGGCGGCGCGCCTCGACCACGGCCGGTGTGCGCCGCCCGGTGACCTCGCTCACGAGATCGGCGATCTCCCGCACCGACACCCCCTCGCCGCGGCCGATGTTCACGGTCAGGTCACCGGCGTCGCCCTCGGCCCGTGCGGCCAGGCTCCGGGCGACGGCCAGATGCGCCTCGGCGAGGTCGGCGACGTGGATGTAGTCGCGGACTCCGGTGCCGTCGGGGGTGGCGTAGTCGTCACCGAAGATCCGGGGGGCCTCGCCCCGGGTCAGCCGTTCGAAGAACATCGGGATCACGTTGAAGGCGCCCGTGTCCGCCAGTTCCGGTGTCGCCGCCCCGGCCACGTTGAAGTAGCGCAGACAGGCGGTGGACAGCCCGTGCGCCCGCCCGGTCGCGCGGACCAGCCACTCCCCGGCGAGCTTCGTCTCGCCGTACGGGCTGATCGGGACGCAGGGCGTCTCCTCGGTGATCAGTTCCACATCCGGCACGCCGTAGACGGAGGCGGAGGAGGAGAACAGGAAGCTCCGCACCCCGGCGGCGACGGCCGCCTCCAGCAGCGTGGTCAGCCCGGCCAGGTTCTCCCGGTAGTACAGCAGCGGCCGCTCGACGGACTCCCCGACCTGCTTCTTCCCCGCGAGATGCACCACACCCGTCACCGCGTGCCGCTCCAGCACCTCGTCGAGCAGCGCACGGTCGGCCACCGAGCCCTCGACCAGCGGCACGGCGGCCGGGAGCCGTCGGGCGACGCCGGTCGACAGGTCGTCGAGGACGACGACCCGCTCACCGGCTCCCGCCATGGACCGCACCACATGTGCGCCGATGTACCCCGCCCCGCCTGTGATCAGCCAAGTCATACGGACCAGCCTAAGGGCCGTCCCGTAGTCCCTGGCGGGCGCACGACGACAGCTACGGCACCTCGCCGCGTTGTCGGAACGCCCTCGTACGGGACGTACTCGGGTGATGCGACAACGCGGCGAGGTGCCGTGCCGGGCATCGCGAGCCGGTGAACCTCTCCGGTCGCAGCACTAGGGTGTGCCCCGGCGGCGGCACCGTCGTCCCCGGAGCGGCCGGGCGATCCCGCGCACACCGCGACGGACGAGGCCCGAGGCGTCGCGGCCGGGCTGCTTCGTCGCCGGTGGGAGCCTTCCCGCCCGATCCGGGCGGGAAGGCCCGGATCCGTGCCACCGCGTTTTGTCAGTCGAGGCGGGGATCGACGATGATGATCGCGGGCAGTGCCGGACGATGCCGGTCCGCCCCCAACGGAGCACGAACGGGCGGTGAACTCCCGCTTCCGTTCATCCGATAGCCTCTGCCGACGTGCCGTCGGCCCGCTTCCGGGCCGCGTTGCAGCGCGCCGACCCCGTCAGCACCAAGGAGTGAGTTCGTCTGTCGACCGCCATCCTCACCGGTGCTCCGATACCCGGATCCTCGCTCGCGGACGATCTGCGGTCACTGGGCTTCGACGTACAGGCCGCCGCCGACGCGACCGAGGCCGCACGGCTCCTCGCGGCCGTTCCCGCCGACCGCCGCGTCGCTCTGGTCGACCCGCGCCTCATCGGCCACGTCCACGCCCTCCGGCTCGGACTGACCGACCCGCGCTTCCCCGCGGCCGCGGTCCCCGGAGCGCTCACCGCGCAGCCGGAGGCCCGCCCCGCGCTCGTCCGGGCCCTGGGGACCGCCGCGGCGTCCGGCGGCGCCGCGGCCCCCGGCGCGACCGTGACGACGGTCACCGACCACACCCTGCCGGGCCGTGTCGCCGGCCTCCTGGACGCCGAGGGCACGCCCGTGCAGCGCCCCGAGCTGGGCTCGCTGGTCGCCGCCGTACCCTCCGACGCGTCCGCGCGTGCCGAGGCGGAGAGCGCCGTCGCGGCCGTCGACGACGAGGCGGTGCGGCTGCGCAGCGCAGTGAAGTCCCGCGACGGCTTCTTCACCACGTTCTTCATCAGCCCCTACTCCCGCTACATCGCCCGCTGGTGCGCGCGGCGCGGGCTCACCCCCAACCAGGTCACCACGGCGTCCCTGCTGACCGCCCTGATCGCGGCCGGCAGCGCGGCCACCGGCACCCGCGCGGGCTTCGTCGCGGCCGGGGCGCTGCTGCTCCTCTCCTTCGTCCTGGACTGCACCGACGGGCAGCTCGCCCGCTACTCGCTCCAGTACTCGACGCTGGGCGCCTGGCTGGACGCCACCTTCGACCGGGCCAAGGAGTACGCGTACTACGCGGGGCTCGCCCTCGGAGCCGCCCGGGGCGGGGACGACGTCTGGGCGCTGGCGCTCGGCGCCATGGTCCTCCAGACCTGCCGGCACGTCGTCGACTTCTCGTTCAACGAGGCCAACCACGACGCGGTGGGCAATTCCAGCCCCACGGCCGCCCTCTCCGACCGGCTCGACAGCGTCGGCTGGACGGTGTGGCTGCGCCGGATGATAGTGCTGCCGATCGGGGAGCGCTGGGCCATGATCGCGGTGCTCACCGCGGCGACCACCCCCCGGATCGTCTTCTACGCCCTGCTCGTCGGCTGCGCCCTCGCCGCCTGCTACACCACCGCGGGCCGGCTGCTGCGCTCGCTGACCCGTAGGGCCGAGCGCACCGACCGGGCCGCCCGGGCCCTGGCCGACCTCGCCGACTCCGGCCCGCTCGCCCAGACCGTCGCGGCGTTCGGTCCCAGGCTCGGTGGCAGCTGGAACGCCCCCGTCGCGGCCCTGCTCGCCGGAGCGCTCATGATCGCCTCGGCGCTCACGCAGCCCTTCGGGAGCTGGCACACCATCCTCGCGGCCGTCGTGTACGCGATGTTGTCCGGCATGGCCGTCTCACGCCCGCTCAAGGGCACCCTGGACTGGCTCGTGCCCCCGATATTCAGGGCGGCCGAGTACAGCACCGTCCTGATCCTCGCCGCCCGCAGCGACGTCCCCGGAGCGCTTCCCGCGGCCTTCGGGCTGGTCTCGGCCGTCGCCTACCATCACTACGACACGGTCTACCGCATTCGCGGAGGCACCGGCGCGCCGCCCCGGTGGCTGGTGCGCACGATCGGCGGGCACGAGGGCCGCACCCTGGTGGTGGCCGTACTCGCCGCCGTACTCACCCGGCATTCGGCGTTCACCGCCGCACTCACCGCGTTCGCGGCGGCTGTGGCACTGGTGGTGCTCGTGGAGTCCATCCGCTTCTGGGTCTCCTCCGGAGCACCCGCCGTTCACGACGAAGGAGAACCCGCATGATCGGCCTCGTACTGGCAGCCGGTGCCGGACGGCGACTGCGCCCCTACACCGACACGCTTCCGAAGGCCCTCGTGCCGGTGGACGGCGAGAAGACGGTCCTGGACCTCACGCTGGCCAACTTCGCGGAGATCGGCCTCACCGAGGCGGCCGTCGTCGTCGGCTACCGCAAGGAGGCCGTGTACGCGCGCAAGGCCGAGTTCGAGGAGAAGTACGGCCTCGCCCTCACCCTGATCGACAACGACAAGGCCGAGGAGTGGAACAACGCCTACTCCCTGTGGTGCGCCCGCGACGTCCTCGCCCGCGGCGTCATCCTGGCCAACGGCGACACCGTCCACCCGGTCTCCGTCGAGAAGACGCTGCTCGCCGCCCGCGGCAACGGGCAGAGGATCATCCTGGCGCTCGACACCGTGAAGCGCCTCGCCGACGAGGAGATGAAGGTCGTCACCGAGGACGGCAGGGGTGTGCGCTCCATCACCAAGCTGATGGACCCGGCCACCGCGACCGGCGAGTACATCGGCGTCACCCTCATCGAGCCGGAGGCCGCCGCAGACCTCGCCGACGCCCTGAAGGCAACGTATCTGCGCGACCCGGACCTCTACTACGAGGACGGCTACCAGGAACTCGTCAACCGCGGCTTCACCGTCGACGTGGCCCCCATCGGCGAAGTGGCGTGGGTCGAGATCGACAACCACGACGACCTCGCGAAGGGCCGTGAGATCGCGTGCCAGTACTGACCCGGCTCATTCCGTCCCCGGTCGTCGTCGACATCAGCTGCGGCGCCCTGGACGATCTGGCCGGCCTCCTCGCCGACCAGCGGATCTCCACCTCCGGCAAACTCGCCGTCGCGATCAGCGAAGGGTCGGGGCGCGCGCTGCGCGAGCGGCTGGCGCCCGCACTGCCCGGTGCCCACTGGTACCCGGTCACCGACGGCACCATCGACTCGGCGGTCAAGCTCGCCGACGACATCAAGGGCAACCGGTACGACGCCGTGGTCGGCCTCGGCGGCGGCAAGATCATCGACGTGGCGAAGTACGCCGCAGCGCGCGTGGGGCTGCCCCTGGTCGCGGTGGCCACGAACCTCGCCCACGACGGGCTCTGCTCGCCGGTCGCGACCCTGGACAACGACAACGGCCGGGGCTCCTACGGGGTCCCCACCCCGATCGCCGTCGTCATCGACCTCGACATCGTCCGCCAGGCACCGCCCCGCTACGTGCGCTCCGGCATCGGCGACGCGGTCTCCAACATCTCCTGCGTGGCCGACTGGGAGCTCGCCCACGACGTGCGGGGCGAGGAGATCGACGGCCTCGCCGCGGCCATGGCCCGGCAGGCCGGCGAGGCCGTGCTGCGCCACCCCGGCGGGATCGGCGACGACGGTTTCCTCAAGGTGCTGGCCGAGGGCCTCGTGCTGACCGGCATCTCCATGTCGGTGGCAGGAGACTCCCGGCCGGCCTCGGGCGCCTGCCACGAGATCAACCACGCCTTCGACCTGCTGTACCCCCGGCGTGCGGCCAGCCACGGGGAGCAGGTCGGCATCGGCGCCTGCTTCGCCATGCACCTGCGCGGCGCGCGCGAGGAGTCGCGGCAGATGGTGGCCGCACTGCGCCGCCACAGCCTGCCCGTGCGGCCCGAAGAGATCGGATTCACCGCCGACGAGTTCGTCCGGGCCGTCGAGTACGCCCCGCAGACCCGTCCGGGGCGCTTCACCATCCTCGAACACCTCAACCTGTCCACCGACCAGATCAGGGACGCGTACGCCGACTATGCAAAAGCCATCGATAGCTGAACTCCGCCCGGTCGTGCACCCCCCGGGCGTGAAGGACCGGCGCAGCGGTGAGCACTGGGCGGGGCGGCTCTACATGCGCGAGATCTCCCTGCGCGTGGACCGGCACCTGGTGAACACCCGGGTCACGCCCAACCAGCTGACCTACGTGATGACCGTCGCGGGCGTGCTCGCCGCGCCCGCCCTGCTCGTCCCGGGCATCCCCGGGGCGCTGCTCGGCGTGCTGATGGTCCAGCTCTACCTGCTGCTCGACTGCGTCGACGGCGAGGTGGCCCGCTGGAAGAAGCAGTTCTCGCTGGGCGGGGTCTACCTGGACCGGGTCGGCGCCTACCTCTGCGACGCGGCCGTCCTCGTCGGATTCGGTCTGCGCGCCGCGGACCCGTGGGGCCACGGACGGATCGACTGGCTGTGGGCCTTCCTGGGCACCCTCGCGGCCCTCGGCGCCATCCTGATCAAGGCCGAGACCGACCTCGTCGGCGTCGCGCGCCACCAGGGCGGACTCCCGCCGGTCAAGGAGGCCGCCTCCGAGCCGCGCTCGTCCGGCATGGCGCTCGCCCGTCGGGCCGCCGCCGCGCTCAAGTTCCACCGGCTGATCCTCGGCGTCGAGGCGTCCCTGGTGGTCCTGGTGGCGGCGGTGTTCGACGCGGTCAGGGACGACCTCTTCGTCAGCCGTCTCCTGGTCGCGGTCCTGGCCGGCATCGCGTTGCTGCAGACCCTCCTGCATCTCGTGTCGATCCTCGCGTCGAGCAGGTTGAAGTGAGCACATCCATGAAACTCGGCGCGGTCGTCATCACGATGGGCAACCGCCCTGCGGAACTGCGGGCCCTCCTGGATTCGGTCGCCGAGCAGGAGGGCGACCGGATCGAGATCGTGGTCGTCGGCAACGGCGCCCCCGTGCCCGACGTCCCCGCGGGCGTACGCACCGTGGAGCTGCCCGAGAACCTGGGCATCCCCGGCGGACGCAATGTCGGGATCGAGGCGTTCGGCCCGTCCGGTGCCGATGTGGACGCCCTGCTCTTCCTCGACGACGACGGGCTGCTGCCGCTCACCGACACCGCCGAGCTGTGCCGGCGGGCGTTCGAGGCCGACCCCCGGCTGGGGATCATCAGCTTCCGCATCGCCGACCCGGACACCGGCGCCACCCAGCGGCGCCACGTGCCGCGCCTGCGCGCGTCCGACCCGATGCGCTCCTCGCGGGTGACGACCTTCCTCGGCGGCGCCAACGCCGTGCGCACCAAGGTCTTCGCCGAGGTCGGGCCGCTTCCCGGGCAGTTCTTCTACGCGCACGAGGAGACCGACCTCGCCTGGCGGGCGCTGGACGCCGGCTGGATGATCGACTACCGCGCGGACATGGTCCTCTACCACCCGACGACGGCCCCCTCGCGGCACGCCGTGTACCACCGGATGGTGGCCCGCAACCGGGTCTGGCTGGCGCGCCGCAATCTGCCCGCACCCCTGGTCCCCGTCTACCTCGGCGTGTGGCTGCTGCTGACCCTGGTGCGCAAGCCCTCCGGCCCGGCCCTGAAGGCGTGGTTCGGCGGCTTCAAGGAGGGCTGGTCCACTCCGTGCGGCACCCGTCGTCCGATGAAGTGGCGCACGGTATGGCGGCTGACCAGGCTCGGCCGACCTCCCGTGATCTGAGAGTCTCCTCTCTGAGAGCATGGGGGGCGACTCCTCTGTACCTCCGTCTCCACGGGACCTGTCCGCTCCGAGCCGCGCCCGCGACCGGCCGCGCATGTTGAATACGAGAGTTTCATTCTGGTGAGTGACACAACCCACGATGGTGCGGTCGCCCTGGGCGCCGCACCATCCGCCGACGACGGCCTGAGCGCGGCCGAGAGGGCCGCCAAGCACGGCCTGACGGTGAGCGGAGCCCGGCCAGGGCTCATCGAGTACATCCGCCAGCTCTGGGGGCGGCGCCACTTCATCGTGGCGTTCTCCCGGGCCAAGCTGACCGCCCAGTACAGCCAGGCGAAGCTGGGCCAGCTGTGGCAGGTGGCCACACCGCTGCTCAACGCCCTCGTCTACTACCTGATCTTCGGGCTGATCCTGGGGACGAGGAGGGGAATGACCCAGGAGGTCTTCATCCCGTTCCTGGTGACCGGCGTCTTCGTCTTCACCTTCACCCAGAATTCGGTGATGGCCGGTGTGCGGGCGATCTCCGGCAACCTGGGACTGGTCCGGGCCCTGCACTTCCCCCGGGCCTCGCTGCCGGTCTCGTTCTCGCTCCAGCAGCTCCAGCAGCTGCTGTACTCGATGATCGTGCTGGCGGTCGTGACCGTCGCCTTCGGCGGCTACCCGGGCCTGTCCTGGCTGCTGGTCCTCCCGGCGCTGGCCCTCCAGTTCGTCTTCAACACCGGACTGGCGCTGGTCATGGCCAGGCTCGGGAGCAAGACCCCCGACCTCGCCCAGCTGATGCCGTTCATCATGCGGACCTGGATGTACGCGTCGGGCGTCATGTTCTCCATCCCGGTGATGCTCGCGGACAAGCCGGCCTGGATCGCCGATGTGCTCCAGTACAACCCGGCGGCCATCTACATGGACCTGATGCGCTTCGCCCTGATCAAGGGCTACGGCGCCGAGAACCTTCCGGCGCACGTCTGGATGGTGGCGCTGGCCTGGGCGGTCGTCGTCGGCGTCGGGGGCTTCGTGTACTTCTGGAAGGCGGAGGAGCGGTACGGCCGTGGCTGAGGACAACACTTCCGGGCGCGTCCCCACCGTCATCGCCGACGACGTGCACATCGTGTACCGCGTCAACGGCGGCGGGGGAGGCAGGGGCAGCGCCACCGCGGCGCTGAGCCGGATACTGCGCCGCGACAAGGGCGAGGGGCGCGGGGTGCGGAAGGTGCACGCCGTGCGCGGTGTCTCCTTCACCGCGTACCGGGGCGAGGCGATCGGTCTCATCGGGACCAACGGCTCCGGCAAGTCCACCCTGCTGCGGGCCATCGCCGGCCTGCTCCCGACCGAGAGCGGCAAGGTGTACACCGACGGCCAGCCGTCGCTGCTCGGTGTGAACGCGGCGCTGATGAGCGATCTGACCGGGGAACGCAACGTGGTGCTCGGCGGCCTGGCCATGGGCATGTCGCGCGAGGAGATCCGCGAGCGCTACCAGGAGATCGTCGACTTCTCCGGCATCAACGAGAAGGGCGACTTCATCACGCTGCCGATGCGGACGTACTCCTCCGGCATGGCCGCCCGGCTGCGGTTCTCCATCGCCGCCGCCAAGAACCACGACGTCCTCATGATCGACGAGGCGCTGGCGACCGGCGACCGCAAGTTCCAGATCCGCTCCGAGAAGCGCATCAGGGAACTCCGCAAGGAGGCGGGCACGGTCTTCCTGGTCAGCCACAGCAACAAGTCCATCCGGGACACCTGCGACCGGGTGCTGTGGCTGGAGAAGGGCGAGTTGCTGATGGACGGTCCGACCGACGAGGTCCTCAAGGCGTACGAGCGCGAGACCGGCAAGTAGCCCGTTCCCGCGGCACACCGAATCGGCCTCCGCCGGAGCCCTCCGGCGGAGGCCGGTTCGGTGTCCGGATCGCGGACCCGCCCGGGCGTCCTGCACGCCCGGCGGTATGCGCCGGACAAGATCTCCTCCCGGCGGATGACGTCAAAATCCTTGAGCGCGGGGAAGGTTGGCTGAGCGGGATGTGGTGTGCGCCGGTGCGCGACACCCCGTCCGTGCCGGCGGGCTCGTACAACGTAAGCTGTACCGGTGCTGATTCGTAGCAAGTGGGGCGATACCGCCGGGCCGTACGGGCCGCAGGCGTGCTCCGCACTCGGCAGAGCGGGCGGCGTGTCCGGAATGGGATGTTTTGGGTCAGCAGTGTAGAACGGGAGATGTGACGGCAATGACGGAAGATCTCCAGCTCCGAGGTGTCCGCGCCGTCCCAGCGCCCCTCCCGGCACCGGGCGGTCCGTGGTGACCCCCACCCGGCAGGTCCGCCCCGCGGCGGCCGTGCCCACCACTCTCGACAAGGCCGCGGACGAGAACTTCCCCGTGGCCCCCTTCTTCCTGCCGCGAGACTGGCGGGACGACCTGATGGCCGTCTACGGCTACGCCCGGCTCGTCGACGACATCGGCGACGGGGACCTCGCACCCGGCGGCGCGGACGCGCGCCACCTCGGCCTCGCCCCCGAGCAGGCCGACGACCGGCTCGCCCTGCTCGATGCCTTCGAGGCCGACCTGCGCCGGGTCTTCGCCGCCACCGGCGACGGCCCGCACCACCCCCTGCTGCGCGCGCTGCGCCCCACCGTGCGGCGCCGCGCGCTCACCCCCGAACCCTTTCTCGGCCTCATCGAGGCGAACCGCCAGGACCAGAAGGTCCGCCGCTACGGGACGTACGAGGAACTCGCGGCCTACTGCGAGCTCTCCGCCAACCCCGTGGGCCGGCTCGTCCTGCAGATCACCGGCACCGCCAGCCCCGAACGGATCCGCCGCTCCGACGCCGTCTGCACGGCCCTGCAGATCGTCGAGCACCTCCAGGACGTAGCCGAGGACCTCGGGCGCGACCGGATCTATCTGCCCGCCGACGACATGGCCCGGTTCCACGTCCGTGAATCCGACCTCGCCGCCCTCTCGGCGGGTGCGTCGGCGCGTTCGCTGGTCGCGTACGAGGCGGAACGCGCCCGGGAACTGCTGAATGAAGGCACCCCACTGGTGGGTAGCGTCCACGGCAGGCTCAGGCTGCTTCTCGCCGGATTCGTGGGAGGGGGGCGCGCCGCCCTCTCCGCGATCGCGGCCGCCGGGTTCGACGTCCTGCCCGGCCCCCCCAAGCCCACCAAGCCCAGCCTGCTGCGCGAAGTGGGAGTTGTCTTGCGAAGAGCGCGTGGAGAGGGGTGAGCCGGACCGTGGAGGCACAGACGACGCCCATGTCGGCACCGGTACAGGCCGCATACAGATACTGCGAGGCGGTCACCGGACAGCAGGCGCGCAACTTCGCGTACGGCATCAGACTGCTGCCGGCCGAGAAGCGCCAGGCCATGTCGGCGCTGTACGCCTTCTCCCGGCGGGTCGACGACATCGGTGACGGTGACCTCGAGCCGGAGAGGAAGCGGGAGCGCCTGGAGAACACCCGGGAGGTGCTGGACCGGATCCGCGGCGGCGCGATCGACGAGGACGACACCGATCCGGTGGCCGTCGCGCTCGCCGACGCCGCACGGAGATTCCCGCTCCCGCTCGGCGGGCTCGACGAACTCATCGACGGCGTGCTGATGGACGTGCGCGGCGCGACGTACGAGACCTGGGACGACCTCAAGGTGTACTGCCGCTGTGTGGCGGGCGCCATCGGCCGCCTCAGCCTGGGCATCTTCGGCACCCAGCGGGGCGCCCCCGGCGCCGACCGGGCCGCCGAGTACGCCGACACGCTCGGGCTCGCGCTCCAGCTGACGAACATCCTGCGCGACGTCCGCGAGGACGCCGGCAACGGACGCACCTACCTGCCCGCCGACGACCTCGCCAAGTTCGGCTGCTCGGCCGGCTTCCACGCGACCACCCCGCCGTCCGGCGCGGACTTCGCGGGGCTGGTGCACTTCGAGGTCCGCCGGGCACGCACGCTGTTCGCCGAGGGATACCGGCTGCTGCCGATGCTGGACCGGCGCAGCGGCGCCTGCGTCGCGGCCATGGCAGGCATCTACCGGCGGCTGCTCGACCGCATCGAGCGCGACCCCGTGGCAGTGCTGCGCGGCCGGGTGTCGCTGCCCGGTCACGAGAAGGCGTACGTCGCGGTGCGCGGGCTCTCCGGACTGGACACGCGGCACGTGTCCCGACGGACGGTCAGGAGGCGCGTCTGATGCGGATCACGGACATCTCGCGCACCATGTGCATCACGGACAGGCTTCCGTGCTCAACCCTCGGCCGTACCGACGCGTCCCTGACTGAAGCGACCCGACGAAAGGAGGACGCATGACGGACGACGCCCTGCGTTCCTCCCGCGCGGTGGTGATCGGCGGCGGACTCGCCGGCATCACCGCCGCTCTGCGACTGGCCGATGCCGGACTCGATGTGACCCTGCTCGAAGGACGGCCCCGGCTCGGCGGACTCGCCTTCTCCTTCCGTCGCGGTGAACTGACGGTCGACAACGGACACCATGTCTACTTGCGCTGCTGCACCGCCTACCGCTGGTTCCTCGACCGCGTCGGCGGCACGAGCCTCGCGCCCCTGCAGAACCGTTTGGACGTGCCGGTTCTCGACGTCGGCCGACCCTCGGGGCCCCGGCTGGGACGACTGCGCCGCAATGACCTGCCGGTGCCGTTCCACCTCGCGGCAGGACTCGCCGGCTATCCCCACCTCTCGCTCGCCGAACGCGCGAGCGTCGGACGCGCCGCGCTCGCGCTGGGCCGCCTGGACCCGGAGGACCCCGCCCTCGACACCGTCGACTTCGGCAGCTGGCTCGCCCGGCACGGTCAGTCGCCGCGCACCGTCGAGGCGCTGTGGGACCTGGTCGGCGTCGCCACGCTCAACGCCACCGCCCCGAACTCCTCCCTGGCCCTGGCCGCGAAGGTCTTCAGGACCGGCCTGCTCTCGGAGCCCGGAGCCGCCGACATCGGCTGGGCGGGCGTACCCCTCGGCGAGATCCACGACACCCTCGCCCGCGCGGCCCTCGACGCCGTCGGAGTCCGCGTCGAACTGCGCACCAAGGCGACCTCCCTCACCCGTACGGAGCAGGGTGGCTGGAGCGTCGGCACCGACGGCGAACGGCTCGACGCGGACGCCGTCGTCCTCGCCGTCCCGCAGCGCGAGACCCACGGGCTGCTGCCCGCCGGAGCGATCGACGCACCGGACCGGCTGCTCGACATCGGCACCTCACCGATCCTGAACGTGCACGTGGTCTACGACCGCAAGGTGCTGCGCCGCCCGTTCTTCACCGCGCTCGGCTCCCCGGTGCAGTGGGTCTTCGACCGCACGGAGGCATCCGGCCTCACCGGCCCCGGGCAGTACCTCGCGGTGTCCCAGTCCGCGGCGGACGAGGAGATCGACCTCCCCGTGGCCGAACTGCGAGGGCGCTACCTGCCGGAGCTGGAGCGCCTCCTCCCGGCCGCCCGCACCGCAGGGATCAGGGACTTCTTCGTCACCCGGGAACGCGCGGCGACCTTCGCCCCCGCCCCCGGCGTCGGCCGACTGCGGCCCGGTGCCCGCACCCGCCTCCCCGGCCTCGGCCTGGCGGGCGCGTGGACGGCCACCGGCTGGCCCGCGACGATGGAGGGTGCCGTCCGCAGCGGGTTCAGCGCAGCGGACATCGCGCTGAGGGCGCTGGGCCGCTCCCATGAACATCCGCTGCAGGAGGCGGCATGAGCAGTACCACCGGAACAAGAGGAGAGTCAGTGACCCCGGCGAATCCGGCTTTCGACACCGTGGCCGACACCACGGACGTCACCGCGCTTCTGGAGCGCGGACGGGCCCTTTCCACGCCGGTGCTCCGGGCCGCTGTGAACCGGCTCGCACCGCCCATGGACACCGTCGCCGCCTACCACTTCGGCTGGATCGACGCCCAGGGACAGCCCTCCGCCGGCGACGGCGGCAAGGCCGTCCGTCCGGCGCTCGCCCTGCTGTCCTCGGAGGCGGCGGGCGCGGCGCCCGAGGCCGGCATCCCCGGCGCCGTGGCCGTCGAACTCGTGCACAACTTCTCGCTGCTGCACGACGACCTGATGGACGGCGACGAACAGCGCCGCCACCGCGACACCGTCTGGAAGGTGCACGGCCCCGCCCAGGCGATCCTGGTCGGCGACGCGCTGTTCGCGCTCGCCAACGAGGTCCTGCTGGAGCTCGGCACCCCCGAGGCGGGCCGCGCGACCCGCCGGCTGACCGCCGCCACCCGCAAGCTCATCGACGGACAGGCCCAGGACATCTCCTACGAGCACCGCGAACGGGTCACCGTCGAGGAGTGCCTGGAGATGGAGGGCAACAAGACCGGCGCCCTGCTCGCCTGCGCCTGCTCCATCGGCGCGGTCCTCGGCGGCGCCGACGACCGCACCGCCGACACCCTGGAGGCGTACGGCTACCACCTCGGCCTCGCCTTCCAGGCCGTCGACGACGTGCTCGGCATCTGGGGCGACCCCGAGTCCACCGGCAAGCAGACGTGGAGCGACCTGCGCCAGCGCAAGAAGTCCCTCCCGGTCGTCGCCGCCCTCGCGGCGGGCGGACCGGCCTCGCGGCGGCTGGGCGAACTGCTCGCCGCCGACGCCAAGAGCACCGATTTCGACAGCTTCTCCGAAGAGGAGTTCGCCGCCCGCGCGGCACTCATCGAGGAGGCGGGCGGCCGCGAATGGACCGCCCAGGAGGCGCGTCGCCAGCATGCGGTCGCCGTCGAGGCACTGCACCGCGTCGACATGCCGGAAACCGTGCGGGCGCAGCTCACGGCGCTCGCGGACTTCGTCGTCGTACGAAAGAGATGATCGCCATCTGCTCCATATGACTCGCAGTCGCCGGCCGGCGCCCCCACCGGGCGCCGGCCGACGGAGACCCCAGCACAGCAGAGGACAAGACTGCACGAAGGGGAAGCCATGACAGCGACGACCGACGGAAGCGCAGGGGCCATGAACCCTCGCGCGGCCACGGCCACCAATCCGACCGATACGACCATCGCCGCGGAAGACGTGCTCGAAGCCGCGCGGCGCGCCGCGGAACGCTCGGTGGAGCACCTTCTCGGCAGACAGGACCAGCAGGGCTGGTGGAAGGGCGACCTCGCCACCAACGTCACCATGGACGCAGAGGACCTGCTGCTCCGCCAGTTCCTCGGCATCCAGGAACCGTCCGTCGTCCGGGCGGCCGCCCGCTTCATCCGCGGCGAACAACTCGGCGACGGCACATGGGCCACCTTCCACGGCGGCCCCGGGGACCTCTCCGCCACCATCGAGGCGTACGTGGCCCTGCGGCTGGCCGGGGACGCCCCGGACGCACCGCACATGGCCCGCGCCGCACGCTGGGTCAGGGAACAGGGCGGCATCGCCGAGAGCCGCGTCTTCACCCGCATCTGGCTCGCCCTCTTCGGCTGGTGGAAGTGGGAGGACCTTCCCCAGCTCCCGCCCGAGCTGATGTTCTTCCCCACGTGGGCACCGCTCAACATCTACGAATTCGGCTGCTGGGCCCGCCAGACCATCGTGCCCCTCACCATCGTCTCGGCGAAGCGGCCGGTACGCCCCGCGCCCTTCCCGCTCGACGAACTCCACACCGACCCGGACAGCCCGAACCCGCCCCGACGCACCGCCCCCGCGGCCAGCTGGGACGGCCTCTTCCAGCGCCTCGACAAGGCGCTGCGCCTCTACCACCGGATCGCACCGCGCAAGCTGCGCCGGGCCGCCATGAACAACGCGGCGCGCTGGATCGTCGAACGCCAGGAGAACGACGGCTGCTGGGGCGGCATCCAGCCTCCCGC
Organism: Streptomyces sp. NPDC001750; assembly: GCF_042892615.1. NCBI lineage: Bacteria > Bacillati > Actinomycetota > Actinomycetes > Kitasatosporales > Streptomycetaceae > Streptomyces > Streptomyces sp. NPDC001750. The sequence continues at coordinate 197,952 of NZ_JBIAUE010000016.1, forward strand.
CGTCTACTCCGTCATCGCCCTGCACCTGCTCGGCTACGACCTGGACCACCCCGTGATGCGGGCCGGTCTGGCCTCCCTCGACCGGTTCGCCGTCTGGCGCGAGGACGGCGCGCGGATGATCGAGGCGTGCCAGTCCCCGGTGTGGGACACCTGCCTCGCCACCATCGCGCTGGCCGACGCCGGGGTCCGTCCCGACCACCCGGCGCTCGTGAAGGCGGCGGACTGGATGCTCGGCGAACAGATCGACCGGCCCGGCGACTGGGCCGTACGCCGTCCCCGGCTCGCGCCGGGCGGCTGGGCGTTCGAGTTCCACAACGACAACTACCCGGACATCGACGACACCGCCGAAGTGGTCCTCGCGCTGCGCCGGGTGCGCCACCCCGACCCCTCGCGCGTCGAGGACGCCATCGCGCGCGGGGTGCGCTGGAACCTCGGCATGCAGTCCCGCGACGGGGCATGGGGGGCGTTCGACGCGGACAACACCAGCCCGTTCCCCAACCGGCTGCCCTTCTGCGACTTCGGCGAGGTCATCGACCCGCCGTCCGCCGACGTCACCGGACACGTGGTGGAGATGCTCGCCGTCGAGGGCCAGGCCGGCCGGCCCGCCGCCCGGCGCGGCATCCAGTGGCTGCTCGCCCAACAGGAGGCGAACGGCGGCTGGTTCGGCCGCTGGGGCGTCAACTACGTATACGGCACGGGGTCGGTGGTGCCCGCGCTGGTGGCCGCCGGACTGCCCGCCACCCATCCGGCGATCCGCCGGGCCGTCGCCTGGCTGGAGTCCGTGCAGAACGACGACGGCGGCTGGGGCGAGGACCTGCGCTCGTACCGCGAGGAGAAGTGGATCGGCCACGGCGCCTCCACCGCCTCCCAGACCGCGTGGGCCCTGCTCGCCCTGCTCGCCGCGGGACGACGGGACACCGAGGCCGTACGGCGGGGCGTCTCCTGGCTCACCGGGGCGCAGCGGGCCGACGGCTCCTGGGACGAGCCGTACTTCACCGGCACCGGGTTCCCGTGGGACTTCTCCATCAACTACCACCTCTACCGTCAGGTCTTCCCGCTGACCGCGCTCGGGCGGTACGTGCACGGCGAACCGTTCGCCGACCGCACGGCCGGCCGCAAGGGGGCCTGATGGGTGACGGCCCTCGGCCGGCCGGTCCCACGGCGCCGCTGCTGATCGCCTGCGCGCTCGGCATCGAGCGGTTCGCGCTGCGCAGCGGCGGGCGCGGGGCCGGCGGGGCGCCGGGGCCGGTGTCCGTCCTGCGCACGGGCATGGGGCCCAGGGCCGCCGACGCGGCCGTGACCAGGGCGCTCGGCGGGGGCCGGGCGCCCGGCACGGCCGTCCTCGCCGCCGGGTTCTGCGCCGGACTGTCCTCCGGCATGCACCCAGGGGACCTGGTGGTCGCCGACGAGACCCGGGGCACCGGAGCCCCGAGCGTCTGCACCGGCTCGGGACTGCTCGCCGAGGCCCTCGCCCGGGCGGTACCCGGGCGCACCGTCCACACCGGTCCGCTGACCGGCTCCGCCCATGTCGTACGCGGACACGAGCGGGCCGAGCTGCGGGCCACCGGAGCGATCGCGGTGGACATGGAGTCCGCCGCCACCCTCGGTGCCGCGCTGCGGTCCGGGCCGCGCCCCGTTGCGGCCGTACGGGTGGTCGTCGATGCCCCGGAGCATGAGCTCGTCCGAATCGGCACGGTACGCGGTGGAATATCGGCTTTCCGCGTACTCCGTGCCATCCTGCCTGCATTTTATGAATGGCACCGATCTTTGCCGCTCCCCAGGAGGTGAGCCAGATGGCCATGCCGCTCCGTCAGTCCATCAAGGTTGCGACGTATCTCATGGAACAGAAGCTCCGCAGGCGGGACAAGTTCCCGCTCATCGTGGAACTGGAGCCCCTGTTCGCCTGCAACCTCGCGTGCGAGGGCTGTGGGAAGATCCAGCATCCGGCGGGAGTGCTCAAGCAGCGCATGCCGGTCGCCCAGGCCGTGGGCGCCGTGCTCGAATCGGGCGCTCCGATGGTCTCCATCGCGGGCGGCGAGCCGCTGATGCACCCGCAGATCGACGAGATCGTCCGGCAGTTGGTGGCACGCAAGAAGTACGTGTTCCTCTGCACCAACGCCATGCTGCTGCGGAAGAAGATCGACAAGTTCTCGCCCTCCCCGTTCTTCGCCTTCGCCGTGCACATCGACGGTCTGCGCGAGCGCCATGACGAATCGGTCGCCAAGGAAGGCGTCTTCGACGAGGCGGTGGCGGCCATCAAGGAGGCCAAGCGGCGCGGCTTCCGGGTCACCACGAACTCCACCTTCTTCAACACCGACACCCCGCAGACCGTCATCGAGGTCCTCAACTACCTCAACGACGACCTGAAGGTCGACGAGATGATGATCTCGCCCGCCTACGCCTACGAGAAGGCGCCCGACCAGGAGCACTTCCTCGGCGTCGAGCAGACCCGCGAACTCTTCAAGAAGTCCTTCGCGGGCGGCAACCGCTCGCGCTGGCGGCTCAACCACTCGCCCCTCTTCCTGGACTTCCTGGAGGGCAAGGCGGACTTCCCCTGCACCGCATGGGCGATCCCGAACTACTCGCTGTTCGGCTGGCAGCGCCCCTGCTACCTGATGAGCGACGGATACGTCCCCACGTACCGCGAACTCATCGAGAAGACGGACTGGGACAAGTACGGCCGCGGCAAGGACCCGCGCTGTGCCAACTGCATGGCGCACTGCGGCTACGAGCCGACCGCCGTCCTCGCCACCATGGGATCGCTGAAGGAGTCCCTGCGCGCCGCGCGCGAGACCGTCGCCGGGAGCCGGTGACACCGCGACCGCGGCGGAGCCGGGCCGCGGCGGGCGGGTACGCCTCCGCGCGGTCGACGACCGCGGCGCGTACGGCCGGCCGCGGGCGCGGCCGGGAAGCGGACGGGCAGGGGCGGCACGGGGACACCACCACGGTCGTCCCCGTCGGCGTGAGCCGAACGGAATCAGAGAGGGGGCCCGGGCGTGACGATTCTGGAGAGGATCCGGGAACCGCGCGACATCAAGGCGCTGAGCGAGGCGCAACTCGATGAACTGGCCGGGGACATCAGGGAGTTCCTCATCCGGGCGGTGGCGAGGACCGGCGGCCACCTGGGGCCCAACCTGGGCGTGGTGGAGCTCACCATCGCCCTGCACCGGACCTTCGACTCGCCCGCCGACCGCATCCTGTGGGACACCGGTCACCAGAGCTATGTGCACAAACTGCTCACCGGACGCCAGGACTTCTCCAAACTCCGCGGCAAGGGAGGCCTGTCCGGCTATCCGTCCCGCGAGGAGACCGCGCACGACGTCATCGAGAACTCGCACGCCTCGACGGTGCTCGGCTGGGCCGACGGCCTCGCCAAGGCCGACGAGGTGCGGGGCCGGAGCGACCACGTCGTGGCCGTCATCGGCGACGGCGCCCTCACCGGCGGCATGGCCTGGGAGGCGCTCAACAACATCGCGGCGGCGCGGGACCGGCCGCTGATCCTCGTCGTCAACGACAACGAGCGCTCCTACGCCCGGACGATCGGCGGCCTCGCCGACCACCTCGCCACCCTCCGCACCACCGACGGCTACGAACGCTTCCTCGCCTGGGGCAAGGAGGTCCTCCAGCAGACCCCCGTCATCGGGCAGCCGCTGTACGAGTCGCTGCACGGTGCCAAGAAGGGGTTCAAGGACGCGTTCGCCCCGCAGGGCATGTTCGAGGACCTCGGCCTCAAGTACGTCGGGCCGGTCGACGGCCATGACATCGCGGCGGTCGAATCCGCCCTGCACCGGGCGAAGCGCTTCCACGGACCGGTGCTGGTGCACTGCATCACCGAGAAGGGCCGCGGCTACCCGCCCGCGCTGCTCGACGAGGAGGACCGCTTCCACACCGTGGGTGCCATGGACCCGCTGACCTGCGCCCCGCTCGTACCGGCCGAAGCGCCGTCCTGGACCTCGGTGTTCGGGGACGAGATCGCCGCAATCGGGGCGCGGCGGCCGGACGTCGTGGCCCTCACGGCGGCGATGCTGCATCCCGTCGGCCTGACGAAGTTCGCGCAGGCGTTCCCCGACCGGGTCTGGGACGTCGGGATCGCCGAGCAGCACGCCGCGGTCTGCGCGGCGGGCCTGGCCACCGGCGGACTCCACCCGGTCGTCGCCGTCTACGCCACCTTCCTCAACCGGGCCTTCGACCAGGTGCTCATGGACGTGGCACTGCACCGGTGCGGGGTGACGTTCGTCCTCGACCGGGCCGGTGTCACCGGCCCCGACGGGCCGTCGCACCACGGGATGTGGGACATGTCCGTGCTCCAGGTCGTCCCCGGCCTGCGGATCGCCGCCCCGCGCGACGCCGACGAACTGCGCGCCCAGCTCCGCGAGGCCGTCGACGTCGACGACGCACCCACCGTGATCCGGTTCCCCAAGGAGTCGGTGGGGGAGCGGATCGACGCCGTCGGCCGGATCGGGGGCATGGACGTCCTGCACCGGGCGGACGACCCCGATGTCCTGCTGGTGGCCGTCGGGGTGCTCGCCCCGGTGTGTCTGGGCGCCGCCGACCTGCTGGCCGGACGCGGCATCCGCTGCACCGTCGTCGACCCGCGCTGGGTCAAGCCCGTCGACGCGCATCTCGCGCCGCTCGCCGAACGGCACCGGCTGGTCGCCGTCGTCGAGGACAACAGCCGGGCGGGCGGCGTGGGCTGGGCGGTCGGCCGGGCTCTGCGGGACGCCGGGGTCGACGTACCGCTGCGGACGTTCGGCATCCCCGAGCGGTTCCTCGCCCACGGCAGACGCGCCGAGGTGCTGGCGGACATCGGGCTCACGCCGGTCGAGATCGCCGGACGGATCAGCGCCGCCCTGGCCACCCGGGGCGCGGCCGGACGGATCGAGGAGGGCACAGAATGAAGGACGACGGATCCAAGGGCTTCGACCTGGCGCGGCTCCTGGCCGAGCGCGGCGCCGAACGCTACGAGCTGCACGCGAAGCACCTCAATCACCAGCTGCCCCGCATGCTGCGCACCATCGGCTTCGACCAGGTCTACGAACGGGCCGAGGGCGCGTACTTCTGGGACGCGGACGGCAACGACTACCTCGACATGCTCGCCGGGTTCGGGGTGATGGGCCTCGGCCGCCACCACCCCGTCGTGCGCAAGGCGCTGCACGACGTCCTCGACGCCTCGCTCGCCGACCTCACCCGCTTCGACTGCCAGCCGCTGCCCGGACTGCTGGCCGAGCGGCTGCTGGCGCACAGCCCGCACCTGGACCGGGTCTTCTTCGGCAATAGCGGTACGGAGGCCGTGGAGACCGCCCTGAAGTTCGCCCGGTACGCCACCGGCAGGCCCAGGGTCCTCTACTGCGCACACGCGTTCCACGGGCTGACGACCGGCTCGCTGTCGGTCAACGGGGAGAGCGGCTTCCGGGACGGCTTCGCGCCGCTGCTGCCGGACACCGCGGTCCCGCTCGGCGATCTCGACGCGCTGGGCCGTGAGCTGCGGCGCGGGGACGTCGCGGCGCTGGTCGTCGAGCCGATCCAGGGCAAGGGCGTGCACGCCGCGCCGCCCGGCTACCTGAGGGCCGCGCAGGAGCTGCTGCACCGGCACGGGGCGCTGCTCATCGCCGACGAGGTGCAGACCGGACTCGGCAGGACCGGCGACTTCTACGCGTACCAGCACGAGGAGGGCGTCGAACCGGATCTGGTGTGCGTCGCCAAGGCCCTCTCCGGGGGCTATGTGCCGGTCGGGGCGACGCTCGGCAGGGACTGGATCTTCAGGAAGGTCTACTCCTCGATGGACCGGGTCCTGGTGCACTCCGCGAGCTTCGGCTCCAACGCGCAGGCGATGGCCGCCGGGCTCGCGGTCCTCGCGGTGATGGAGGACGAGGACGTCGTAGCGGGCGCGCGCCGCACCGGCGACCTGCTGCGCGAGCGGCTGGCCGCGCTGATCGACCGGTACGAACTGCTGCACGAGGTGCGCGGGCGGGGGCTGATGATCGGCATCGAGTTCGGCCGGCCCTCGTCGCTGAAGCTGCGCGGCCGCTGGACGATGCTGCAGACCGCCCGCAAGGGCCTCTTCGCGCAGATGGTCGTGGTGCCCCTGCTCCGGAAGCACCGCATCCTCACCCAGGTGTCGGGCGACCACATGGAAGTGATCAAGCTGATTCCGCCGCTGGTGATCGGGGAGCCGGAGGTCGACCGGTTCGTCACGGCGTTCACCGCCGTCATGGACGAGGCGCACAGCGGCGGCGGACTGATGTGGGACTTCGGCAGGACCCTGGTGAAACAGGCGGTCGCCCACCGCTGACCCCGGCCCCGGTGCCCTTGTCCGGCCGGGGTTAGGTGGGCGTGCGGTTTGCCTCTGAGGCAACAAATTTGCCTGAGAGGAAAGTTTTTGGCCCAATAGGTACATGAACACTCCGGACGGAGCGGCGGCCGACGAGCTGCCCGAGGTCGCGCCTCGCCTGCGCGACCTGCGCCGTGGCCGCGGTCTCACCCTGGAGGCCGCCGCCCAGCGGGCCGGGCTGTCGCCCGCCCATCTCTCCCGGCTCGAGACGGGCCGTCGGCAGCCGTCGCTGCCGATGCTGCTCGGTCTTGCCAGGATCTACGGTACGACGGTTTCCGAGCTGCTCGGCGAGAGGCCCCCCGAACGGGAGGCGATCATCCGTGGCGGGGCGTTCGAGGGTGCCGAGGCCGACGGCTGGCAGTACCGACGGGCGGGCAGCCCCAGCCGCGCGATGCAGGCGCTCAGGGTCCGGGTCCCGCACGGCGCGCAGGGCGACCTGGTGCGGGTGCATCCCGGTGAGGAGTGGCTGTACGTGCTCGCAGGCCATCTGCGGGTCACGCTCGGGGACACCGTGCACGACCTCGCCCCCGGCGACAGCGCGCACTACGACTCGCTCACCCCGCACCGTCTCACGGCCCTCGACCGTGACGGCGCCGAGCTCCTCTTCGTCCACACCCTGCTGCAGAGCCCCGCCGCCGAGCTGTGCCTCGGCGACGGTATCCACCGCCGCTGAGACCGGCCCCCGGCCGGTCACCAGAGAGGACCGCCATGTCCGATTCAGAGAACTTCGACCCACTGGGGTCGAGCAAGAAATACGAGGCCCAGGAGCGCAAGTTCCCGCGCGGCGTCGTGATCCGGCTGATCGCCTATCTCATCGCCGGGCACGTCTTCGCGGCCTTCCTCTACATCCTCTTCGCGGTGGCCGGCAAAGGCTGACCACCGCGGCCGAAGGGCGGCTGCCGTCAGACCGATTCGAGGAGCCGGTCGCGCAGCCGCTCACGGGTCTCGGGGGACAGCCCCAGACCCTCCTCCAGATAACGCTCCGTGCCGCCCCAGGTCTCCTCGATGGTGGTGAACGCCGCGGAGAGGTAGTCGCGGTGCGCGCCGAAGAGCGGATTGAGCAGTTCCAGCACCTCGGCCGACATGCCGTTCGCCGAGGTGTCGCTGCGGCGGATCCGGTAACGGCGGTGCGCGTCGTTGGACTTCAGGTAGTCGGCCTCGATGGCGTCGCGTTCGACGCCGACCGCGAGCAGTGACACGGCGATCGACAGACCGGCCCGGTCCTTGCCCGCCGCGCAGTGCATCAGCGCCGGAACGCTGTCCTCGGCCAGTGCGTGCAGCACCCGGCTGTGCTCGGTGGTGCGCTCCAGGACGATCGAGCGGTACGAGGCGATCATCCGGTCCGCCCCCCTCCCGTCGGCGAGGAGCGAGCGCAGCTGGTCCAGGTCGCCGTCGCGGACCATCCGCCAGAACTCTGCACCGTCCGCCGGGTCGGAGAGCGGGATGCTGAGATTCCGTACACCCGGCAGCTCCACGTCCAGCCCGTCCAGCCGGCGGTCGGCGGCGTTGCGGAAGTCGAAGACGGTGTGCAGCCCCAGACCGGCCAGGAAGGCGGTGTCCTCGGCGGTGGCGTGCGCGAGATGCCCGCTGCGGAAGAGCCGCCCGTACCGCACCCGTCGGCCGTCCGCGGTGGGCAGGCCGCCCACGTCACGGAAGTTGCGGACACCCGCGAGCTCGGGTTCCGTCGGCGGGATCTGCGGCAGCTGCTGCGTCACAGTGACTCCTGGGGTGTCCGGCCGTCGGTGCGAGTCGCCGACAAGGCCACTCCTGCGACGATACGACATCGGTTCCTCAGGCAATCATTTCGTCCTCCTCCCTGTCGAGACCCGTGTCAACCACCGTGCCTCCGAGGCGAATTCGCCCCGATTCTTTGTCAGTCGACGTTGCCCGGCCGCTCGGTGATGGTTGACGATGTGCGGAACTGTTCGAATGTGGGGATTTCGTGGTCGAGGCGGGCGACACGGGCCGGACCTGGCTGCTTTCCGGGGCGAGCAGCAGCTAGTGCCGCGGCAGGCAACGTTTGCCCGTCAAGGAGCGCGTCCGGTACGTGCTCTCGGTGTGCCGGCCGGAAGCCCTCGTACTGGATGTACTTGGGATTTCGGCCGGTGCGGCGAGAGGGCGTGCCGGGCGTCGCGACGGGGCGAACGTTGCCTGATGCGGCACGCAGGCACTGCGGCTCACCGAACGGGACGAGCTGCTCCATCTGCACCGGGGGCCACGGATCCCGCTCGCCGCGGCCGAGGCCCTGGCCGCCGCGCCGGAACCACCGGCCAGGGGTTCGAGTCACCGCTCGACGGACGCGAGGAGTACCCGGTCGAGGGCAGTGCCTGGTTCGTGCGGCCCGCCCTCTCCGTCCGTACCGCCGAGGTCCGCGGCACCGAGTGGGTCTTCGCCGACGCCGCCGTGGACGGCGACGAACTCCGCGTCGGCTGCACGGCCCGAAGCCCCTGGCCGACGAAGTGCGCGCACTCGGCATGCAGTTCGGAATCTGGGTCGAACCGGAAATGGTCAATGCCGACAGTGATCTCTATCATGCGCATCCCGACTGGGTGCAGCATTTCCCGGGAAGGACGCGGACGGAGTTCCGTCATCAACTGGTCCCCAATCTCGCCCGGAGCGATGTCCGGGAGTATCTCTGGGAGCAACTCGACGCGCTGCTCTCCGATACGCCGATCGAGTATGTGAAATGGGACTTCAATCGCAGTTTCACCGATGCGGGATGGCCGGGCGAGGACTATCCGCGGAAACTCTGGGTCGAGCACGTCGACGGTCTGTACGCGCCGATCGACCGGCTGCGGGCGGCACACCCCTCGGTGGCCTTCGAGTCCTGCTCGGGCGGCGGCCGGATCGACCTGGGCATCCTCTCCCCGTACGGACCAGGTGTGGACCTCGGACAACACCGATCCCCTTGACCGCTTCGCCATTACAGGAGGGGTTCAGCCAGATCCGCCCGGCCCGGGTGATGGCCGCGTGGGTCGCGGACAGCCCGAACGTGCAGCTCGACGACAGGGTCGGCTCGCTGCCGCTTCGCTTCGTGAGCGCGATGGCCGGGGTGCTCGGGGTGGGCGGGAATCTCGCCGAATGGAGCGAGGCGGAACTGGCCGAGGCGCGGAACTGGGTGGATCTCTACAAGGAGATCCGGCCGGTGGTGCAGCTCGGGGCGCAGTACCGGCTGCGTTCCCCGCGTGGCGGCCTCGGCGCGGCCCCGTACGTCCGCGGGGAGGAGGCCGTGGTCCTGATGTGGTTGGACAGGCAGCGGTACGAGGAGCGGCCGCCGGCCCTGCGGCTGCGGGGGCTCGACCCGTCGGCGACCTGCGTGTGCCGGGACACGGGGGAGGTGCACCACGGTTCGGTACTGCTTCACCAGGGGCCGCGGGCGGGGTTGCGCGGGGGACCTCGACGCGCGGGTGCTGAGGCTCCGTCGCGCATGACATCAGCTGAATGTCCGTATTGAGGGCATTTGTTGGCGTGTGCCCAAAATCATTCCGCCGGGAGATTCCTCCTCGTGAGCGGAATCATATCCGTGACCGAGCGTACCGGCGGGCCGATCGGATATTCCTTATGTGGCGCGGAAATTCAAGATCCCGGATCCACGGAGGGTGACCGGAATTCCGCGCCGAATTCTCGGCGCGGATTCCTCTCCGGAATCGGCGGCTTGTTCTCGGTCTCCGGCTCGCCTACGGTCACCGTCAATCCGGACGGACCGCCCAATCCTGCCGCCGGCCGGATATCGCACTCACTCGACGCGTGGCAGGAGCGGGGGAACCAGGTAGGCCGCCGACCGGCGAAGACCGGTCGGCTCGGGGTGAAGTCGCGCTTGCCGCGGCCGGGCATCTCCAGCCCGAACCCGACAGCTCACCTCGCAGGCGCCGGAGAGGAAGCGCATCATGCCCATCTCGGGTAAGCACCGTCGTACCAAGTCCAGCGTGATCGCCCGCGGTGTCGCCGCCGTGAGCACCGGCGGCGCCGTCATCGCCCTGCCGCTGCTCGGCGCCACCGGCGCCCACGCCGCGCAGCCGGCCGCCCCGGCCGCCGCGCACACCGTCCCGGTCCAGCGGGTCGCCCAGGAGCCGGCCGCAGCCACGACGTACTCCGTCGTCCCCGGCGACTACCTGTCGAAGATCGCCGCCGAGCACGGTGTCGAGGGCGGCTGGCAGAAGCTCTACCAGGACAACCGCGAGGCCATCGGCGCCGACCCGGACCTGATCCGCCCGGGCACCGAGCTGGCGCTCGGCGGCGAGGCGTCGGCACACGTCGCGCCCACCGGCGCGGGCGCGGGCTCCGTCCTTCCGTCGAAGGTCCCCGCGGTGCCGTCGAAGCTCGTCCAGAAGTCCGCCCCGGCCTCGTCCGCCCCCGCGAAGACGAAGACCTCCGCCCCGGCCGCCGCGAGCACCGCCTCCGGCTACGTCCACCCGGTCCCGGGCAACCACACCACCGGATACCGGGCTTCCGGATCCAACTGGTCCAGCGGCAGCCACAGCGGAATCGACTTCCCCGTCTTCACCGGCACCAGCGTGAAGTCCATCACCGCCGGCACGGTCGTCACCGCCGGCTGGGGCGGCGCCTACGGCAACCAGGTCGTCGTCAAGCACGCCGACGGCCGCTACTCGCAGTACGGGCACCTGTCCTCGATCTCCGTCTCGGCGGGCCAGTCCGTGAGCACCGGCCAGCAGATCGGCCTCTCCGGCTCCACCGGCAACTCCACCGGTCCGCACCTGCACTTCGAGGTCCGCACCGGCCCGGCGTACGGCTCCGACATCGACCCGGTCGCCTACCTCGCGGCGCACGGCATCTACGTCTGATCCAAGCCGACCGGGCCCGAGCCGAACGGTCCGACGACCGGAGCGGCCGGGTCCGGCCCGGACAACGCGGAGGGGGGGGGGGGGCCCCCGCGCCCCCCCCCCCCCCCCGGGGGGGCGCCCCCCCCCCCCCCCCCGGGGGGTGTATAAACCACCCCCCACCCCCCAAAAAGGGGGCGCGGGGGGCAAAAAA